>CAZLDP010000050.1:0-10813 GCA_964558145.1 uncultured Prolixibacteraceae bacterium
ATCTATGAGTCACGAATTAAAGCCAGTGACGGATCGTTCCGCGATGTGGTGTTCCAGAAAGCAGTTATCCGGGACAATTCAGGAGAAATTGCGGGTATCGTGGGGTCCATCATTGATATCACTGAACGAAAAAAATCGGAGCAGAAGTTGGAACGCGCCAAGGAATCAATGATCATCTCCTCTCACATGCTGCATAAAATCAGAGCTGGTATCGTCATCATCAATTCCGACAACAAGGTCATTGACTCTAACGAGAGCTTTGCCCATCTAATGGGAGATGACATCGTGGAATTGTACGAAACCATTCCGGGATTGAAAGGCGCCGATATCACGGAGCTTGTCCCCGAAGTCATCTTTAAAATGGTGTCCAACATCATGACTACGGGGGAGAATAACCTGGAACGGGATTTGAAATACAAAAACAAACTGCTGCATGTATCGGTGGTCACCATATACAAACAGCGGGTGGTCGGAGCCGTAATCCGCGACATGTCGGCGCCGGTATTGGTGCGCGACGAAATAATCAGCAGGGCGCAGCGTGTGAACCGGCAGAATATTGAAACTGTGCAGAAGATTGCCTATCTCTTGGGAGAGAATGCAGCACAGACTGAAGAACTGATCAATTCCATCATTGAATCATACAGGTACAGCGATGACGAATAACCGTCCCGACTATCATGTAGAAATTGACGTCCAGCAGAAGAAACCCACAGGACAGGTGGCCTGCGGGGATGTCGTCCACTCCATCATCATCAAGGAGGAGGGACGCAAGGTGATCGTGCTCAGCGACGGCATCGGACATGGAATCAAAGCCAGCGTGCTGGGCACCCTCACTGCTTCTATGGCGCTAAACTACTCTTCGTTTCACACCAAGCCCGAGATTGCCGCCCGGATCATCATGAGGGCGCTTCCCCGAAGCAGCGACGGTAAAGAAAACTATGCCACTTTCACGCTCATCGAAATTGACGCCGAGGGGAGGGTCAGGATCAGTAATTATGACAATCCGCGGACCATCATTCTCCGTGGAAAGAACATCTTGGATCCAGCCGAATATCATGTTGAAATTCAGGGTGTGGAAAACGAAGGCAAAATTTTGAGAATCAGGGAATTTATGGCCAGGAAAGAAGACCGGGTCATCTTCCTATCCGATGGCATTACCCAGTCAGGCCTGGGCAGCAACCGTTTCCCCATGGGTTGGGGCCGCGATAAAGTGGAGGAATTCACTATCAGCCAAGTGTCGCGTATGCCCGACATTTCCGCCACCAAACTTGCCAGGAAAATCCTCAACCAGGCCACTGTGAACGACGGCTTCGACCTGAAAGACGATTCCACCTGCGGGGTCATCTATTTCAGAAAACCCCGGGAATTCCTGGTTATTACTGGTCCTCCCTTTTACAAGATCAAGGATTACGACGTGGGAGAACAAATCCGCAATTTCAGCGGGAAAAAAATAATCTGCGGAGGAACCACTGCAGAAATCGTCGCACGGGAACTACACCTGAAACTGGAGACCGAACGGGAATTCTCAGCATCAGGCCTACCTCCCAAATCCCGCCTCGAAGGATTCGAATTGGTCACTGAGGGAATTCTTACCATGGGGAAAGTGGAGGAGATCCTTGAAAATTACACCAGTGAAACCCGGATGGGCGATACCCCAGCCGATGAAATCGTAACCCTCCTCCTCGAACACGACATTATCCACATCATTGTGGGTACCCGTATCAACTGGGCACACCAGGATCCTGACCAGCCCGTGGAACTCGAAGTCAGAAAAGTGATCCTTAAAAGAATTATTAAACTATTAGAGGAAAAGTTTTTCAAGGAAGTACGCGCTGATTTCGTATAACCACCCGGGTGAGGAAAGTGTCAAACCATTGGATACTTCTTGAAGATCGTCTCCGATTTAGTAAGAATGTCGACATACTGGGCACGCTGGTAAACAAAGGGATCGTTCAGATTTTTACGCGACAGCTTTCCACGGAAATCCTGAAGCAATCTGTAGTTTTTTTTCTCCATCCACGAAGTAATCCCTTCAAGAATCTCTTTCACAACCCCAGGTTGGTTTTTGTAAACTGTACTAACGATCTGAACCGTGTCGGCACCAGCCAGGATAGCCTTGATCACATCGTCGGCTGTATAGAATCCCCTGCTGATACAGACACTTCCGTCGAGGTTCCCATAAAGAAGCCCGGCATACCGCAATGAAAGCATATGGTCTTGCGGATGGGTGAGTTCCCAGGGATAATAATAAGACTCCTTTTCCGTATCAATTTCAGGCTGAAAGAAACGGTTGAAGAGCACAAAGGCGCCAGCTCCGGCTTCATCGATTCGTTTCACAAAATTGAGGGTATTGGTATAAAAAGGACTGATCTTCACACTAACCGGAATCCGGACTGCCTGTCTGACCGATTTCACAATTTCCACCTGTCTCTCCTCAATACTTTTTCCATCGATCTCAAAATAACCGGGAATTGCATAAAGGTTGATTTCCAGGCCATCAATTCCAGTCTTTTCAAGCTCCCTTGCATATTCCACCCAGGTCGGTTCATAAACGGCATTCAGACTGCCTATGACAGGAATCGTTGTCATTTCCTTCATCTTTCTCAGGTTCAAAAGGTGTTCCTTGGTACCGGCATGCTCCAGACTGGGGAAAATGCGTGCCATCTCCGCCGATCGTTCTTCGTATTCACTCAGTTCTTCGATCAACTGAAGGCTTTCTAACTGGACTTGTTCTTCAAATAGCGACTTGTAAACAATGGCTGCTATACCGGCTTCCTCAAGAAGCCTGACGGTTTCGGCTTGGGACACAAGGTTGGAAGCTCCCAGGATCAGGGGATTTTTGAGGGGTATCCCCATGTAGGTAGTTGATAGATCTGCCATGCTTTTAGTGTTTTTGTTTTAAAAGTAAAACTATTTTCATGAAGTTTGGTTCACCCCTCCCCAAAAAAAACATCCTCCTCCGGTAATCCGGGGGAGGATGCATCACCAGGGATTCACCATATTACCAGAGACTGGCGGTGAGGGTGAGCCCGGCCATTACAACTGAAACCATCGACATGAGTTTTATCAGAATGTTCAGTGAGGGTCCGGAAGTATCCTTAAAGGGATCACCGACAGTATCTCCCACCACACCTGCCTTATGGGCCTCGCTGCCCTTGCCTCCGAAATTTCCTTTTTCGATATATTTCTTGGCATTGTCCCATGCTCCACCGGCATTGTTGAGCATTGAAGCGAGCGTAAAACCAGCCGTAAGTCCGCCCACGAGAAGTCCAATCACTCCCGGTACGCCAAGGAATATCCCAACTGCCACGGGTACAATGATAGCCATCATGGAAGGCACAATCATTTCACGTTGAGCACCTTTGGTCGATATTTCCACACATTTGGCATATTCAGGAGTGGCTGTGCCTTCCATAATTCCGGCGATTTCACGGAACTGGCGGCGCACCTCTTCTACCATGGCGCCGGCAGCGCGACCCACCGCCTTCATGGTCATGGCGCAGAAGACGAAAGCCATCATGGCGCCAATAAATATACCTCCCAGTAAGAGGGGATTGAAAACCGACAAATCATAGGCTTGTGTGAAGTCCTGAATTGATGCGGCAGCAAGTTCCACCACTTTCTGTCCTTCCTGGGCAATCGGAATCACAGCGGCTTTGGCTGTATAGAAGACCACATCGCCCACCTGCCGGATACCTTCAGCCTCATTGGCCAGTTTTCCCAGCCAAAGCCTGATCTCTTCCATATAGGCAGCCAGCAAGGCCATGGCGGTAAGCGCAGCCGACCCTATGGCAAATCCTTTACCCGTGGCAGCCGTGGTGTTGCCCAGCATATCAAGTGCGTCGGTGCGTTCCCTCACTTCCTTAGGAAGATGGGCCATTTCTGCATTCCCTCCCGCATTGTCGGCAATGGGACCAAATGCATCAGTGGCCAGTGTAATCCCCAGCGTGGAAAGCATACCTACTGCAGCAAAGCCAATGCCGTAAACACCAAGACCAAAATTGGAGAATCCGCCGGCAAAGGCAAAGGCGGCAATAATTCCAACCGCGATAGTGATGACCGGAATCCACGTGGAGAACATTCCCACGGCCATCCCGTCAATAATGGTAGTGGCAGGTCCCTGCAGGGCTTGCTTGGCAATTCCCCGGGTAGGTTTATACTCATCGGAAGTGAAATATT
This sequence comes from uncultured Prolixibacteraceae bacterium, assembly GCA_964558145.1. Taxonomy (GTDB): domain Bacteria; phylum Bacteroidota; class Bacteroidia; order Bacteroidales; family Prolixibacteraceae; genus UBA1413. The sequence continues at coordinate 4,180 of CAZLDP010000050.1, forward strand.
CGGTTGCCTGGCCGATGATCACCCCTGCCAGGAGTCCCGCTACCACCGATCCGAAAAGGCCCCATGTAATCCAGCCAGTTGCTGCCATGATGGCAATGGCTATCAGGATAAAAAGAGAACTTCCGCCTGTTCCCAACAGCAGAGCATTCAACAGGTTTTTCTGTGTTGCCGATTCCTTGGTACGAACCAGGAAGATTCCCGCAATGGAGAGGATCACACCGATAGCTGCCACGATCATCGGGGCCAGCACATAAGAGGAAGCTTCGCCTCCGGCCACTAGCGGCAGTGCGGCGCCCAGTGCACAGGTGGCCAGAATGGACCCCGCATAAGACTCATAAAGGTCGGCTCCCATGCCGGCCACATCTCCCACATTGTCACCCACATTGTCGGCAATAGTGGCAGGATTGCGGGGATCATCCTCCGGAATTCCGGCTTCTACCTTGCCTACCAGGTCAGCCCCCACATCGGCAGCCTTGGTGTAAATGCCCCCACCTACGCGAGCAAACAATGCCTGGGTGGAAGCTCCCATTCCAAAAGTCAGCATGGTGGCGGTGACCTCAACCAGTTTCACTTGTTCGGTGGTTCCCGGATGGACAAAGGTCAGCCCCATGAAGTGAAGCCCTTCGGCCATATTGGCAGGAGTGTACACCCACTCGGTGAGGATCAGGTACCACGCCGCGATGTCAAGCAGGGCAAATCCTACTACCACCAGGCCCATGACCGCTCCGCTCCGGAATGCAATCTGCAGACCCTTGTTCAGCGACTGACTGGCTCCATGAGCCGTACGAGCCGATGCATAAGTGGCAGTCTTCATCCCCAGAAAACCACATAACCCGGAGAAAAATCCACCTGTAAGAAATGCAACAGGCACAAAAGGATTCTGCACCCCGAAATAGGCCAGGATGGTCAGAAACACGATCAAAAACAAAAAGACTTTGAAAACTACCGAATACTGACGCCGCAGATAGGCCATCGCTCCCTCCCGCACATATTTTGCAATCTCCTTCATCCGGTCGGTACCCTCTGAGTTCTTCAGCATCCAACGGTAGAAATACCAGGCAAAACCCAACGCCAACAAAGAGGATACAGGTACTATCCAAAATAATTCACTCATAAGCTAATCTCCTTTAACAATTAAATTAGTTGATTTATACTCGTATCGTTTGATTTATCCGTCAGTTCACCCAGCTCATTGCTTATCCGGCTTACGTACAAAGATAGTTTTTCCTGGAAAAAACGAATGGATAGGTGATATTTTTGAAAATGAATTGATTTTTTCTTTACACAAAAAAAATAAAATTGTGCGCCATTGTTCTATTTTTGCATCGAATTATGAACGGAATAGGAAAAAGGATTTTATTTGTCTGCCTTGGGAACATTTGTCGTTCCCCCGGTGCAGAAGCGGTACTGAAAAAAATGGCGGCAGACAGAAATCTGACCATCCCCCTCGGGATTGATTCCGCCGGGACGGGAGGATGGCACACCGGGGAACCCGCCGACGAGCGGATGCAGGAACATGCTTTGCGCCGCGGTTATGCACTCACCCACCTGGCACGTAAGTTCAATCCCGATGTCGATTTTGACCGGTTCGACCTGATCATCGGCATGGATGATGAGAATATCAGAAGATTGAAATCCCTCGCGAGGAATGAAAACGACCGAAAAAAAATACGCAGGATGACCGATTTCAGCCGGCTATTCAGCTATACCTCGGTCCCCGATCCCTACTACGGAGGTGAAGAAGGCTTTGAACTGGTGCTCGACCTGCTCGAAGATGCCTGTGAAGGCCTGCTTGATAAGCTGGAGACCGGGGAACTCTGAGAAGCGCCGGCGAGACCAACAGATAAGGAACGGAACGGCGAATCAGGTCAGTTGATCATTTCTACGGAAAAGGCAACCACCCCCTCCGTTTTTTCCAGTTCATCCCCTAACAGTTGCGGGTCGAGTTTGATGGGGATGTAAACATAAAAAATGATTTTCTCGGTGGTGTCCCCGGTACTCCGTATGATGTCGACCTCATGGATCCTGATTTTCATGCCGGTTATTTTGTTCCGGAGTTCATGAATCCCCACGCTTTTCTTTTTCACCATGATTTCGATTTTCTTGAGGACTTTATCCTGAAAGAACCTTTTCTCCAATAAGTCCATGATGGTGAGCGAAAAGAGGATAATCACCGCAGCCACGGCGCTGATCCGGAATAAGCCCGCCCCGATAGAAAGCCCCAGTATTGCCATCGCCCAGATGGAAGCGGCCGTGGTTAGTCCTTTCACGTTGACTCCAAACCGGAGGATGGCACCGGCGCCGAGAAAACCGATGCCTGTCACTACCTGTGCTGCGATCCTGGCCGGATCCCCGTTCTGAAATCCGGTAAATGTCTGGGGAATATAGATCGACAGCAGCATGGCCAGTGTCGATCCCACGCTGATTAAAATGTGGGTCCTCATCCCGGCAGGTTGGCTATGGGCTTCCCGCTCGACACCCACCAGCAGCCCCGCTATAAAACTCACCACCAGCCTCAGTGTGGCTGTTTCGAGGGTGATCTCATTGCTATGAGCAACAGAAGCCAAATCCATGATCGTTTATTCTTTAAGGTTCAACAGCAAATCAACAGAGCCTCCTGAAGGGTTATTTTTCAAAATGATAAAGGAAAACAGCCACACATTCAAACGCCGGCTTTGCCTGACCTTCAATCTGCATCACAATTTTCACTCTGATCCGGGTTATCCCTCTCAGGTTGGTCACCGACAACAGAACGAACCGGGCATTGACCCTGCTATTGACAACCACAGGCTGATTAAACCGGAGTCCCTCCAACCCGTAATTTACCACCAGCTTTACGTTCCATACCTCCACTACATTGTGCCACAGACTGGTAACCAGCGACAAGGTCAGGTAACCATGGGCAATGGTCGCCTTGAATGGGGATTCAAGGGCCGCCTTCTCCGGATCAGTGTGGATCCATTGATGATCATGAGTGGCATCCGCAAAACGGTTGATCATCTCCTGAGTCACTTCAATATAATCAGAAACCCCCAATTCCTGCCCCGTCAGGATTTCAAAGTCATCATGACTGTTAATTATTCGCTTTGTCATTTGTTATGGTATAAACTCCCGTATTTGTGCACCCCTAAGATACTGAAAATAAAGAATGCATTCACCTTTCTGCTATTCAGTATCAAAAGCGTGATATTTTTTTAACCTTTGCATCCAGGGAAGCATATATGAAACAGATTATCCGATCAACCACCTTTCTGGCCATCATAGCGGCCCTCCTTTGGTCCACGGCATTTGCAGGAATCAAAATAGGACTTCAGTACCAGTCCCCCCTGCAATTTGCGGCCCTCCGCTTTTTCTTAGCCGGATTAATGGTGGCATTGGCATTTGCCCGTTGGAAGTTTCTGGTGAAAGAAACCCTCAGGGAATGGCGTTTCATCCTCACCATTGCCGTCATCCAGGTGATTGTCCAGTACGGACTGTTTTACACGGGAATGAATCTGGTACCCGGAGCGCTGGGGGCCATGATCGTGGGATCATCCCCCCTCTTTGTGGCGCTGGTCGCCCATTTCATCCATCCCAACGACAAACTTACTCCTGTAAAGAGTATCAGCATCCTCACTGGAGTGGCGGGAATCGCCATCATCACCGCGGGCAGGCAGCAGATCGAATTGAAAAATCCGCATGAATGGCTGGGAATTATCCTGTTAATATTCAATAATTTAGCGTCAGGATACAGCAACGTGCTGGTGTCGAAATCAGCAAGACCCCTCTCGCCGATTATCCTTACCTCCTCTTCACTCATGATCGGGGGAGCTATGCTTTACTCCATCGCTCTTCCCATCGAAGGCCCTGACACCGGACCCTTTCCATGGCCCTATTACCTCTCTCTTATCTGGCTTGCCTTCCTTTCCGCCTCCGCTTTCTCAATCTGGTACTCGCTGCTCCGGCGGCCAGGCGTGATGGTATCGCGACTGAACGTCTGGAAATTTCTGATCCCGGTTTCGGGAGCTGCACTCAGTTGGATCCTGGTGGAAGGTGAACACCCCGATTTCACCTCTCTTGCCGGAATGCTCGTGATCGTCGCCGCCCTCCTGCTGAACAGCCTGCGCCCCCGGAGGAAGGAACATCCGTAACAGGCAATCGCTAAAGATGCACAAGGCTGAGTGTATAATGTATCCACAAAACGATTCCGGTCAGACTGGTTATTATATCGGCTTTGCTTCCGGCATGCAGGATGCAGCGAAAGTCACTTGTTCCCGGATTCAGCGGTTTTCAAATAAACCTATAATTTTTTCAGCTCTACCTTTCTGAAATCGATGGGATGGCTTTCACTCTGCAGTGAAATGGTACCCCGGCTCAAAATTTTGCTGCCATCCGGAGGAAGAAGTTGAATGTAGGAAGGATCTCTTTCATCAAGCTGGGGAAGGTTGTAAACCAATACCGTATCGCCGTTAACAATGTGGCGGATGACCTCGCTTCCGCAGACCTCCACTTCGGCGGTCACCCATTCCTCACCCCTGAAGGTACGGGAGGAGGAACTGATGCAGTGGTCGGTGATCAACTGACCGTTCATCACAATGTTTGTACCGGGCGTACAAACATTCGCTGTGGACCTTTCCCCTTCCGCATCACCGCCAAGGAACTGCACTTCGATGGAGACCGGAAAATCCTGATCCTTCTCCATGGTACCGGGTAACTGTCCATGGAGCATCACTCCGCTGTTCCGGTAAGCCCATCCCGCACCCCCGGGACATTGTTCTCCCACAAAGCGATATTCCACCCTGAGCAGATAATGCGAAAATGTGTCTTTATAGAAAATGTGCCCGTAACGGTTGCGCAAACTGTCGTACTGGTCGTATCTGACCTTCAGCAGACCATCTTCCACCCTGAAGGTGTTGCCGAAATTCTCACCGGCTTCATACCCCTTGATCTTGACAATCCATCCATCAAGGTCTTTTCCGTTAAAAAGCGGAATCCACTCATTTCCCGGTTGCTTTTTACCCTGGCAACCGGACATCATAACCAGGGTTAAAAGTAAATATAACACGTGGATTAAACGGGGGATACGTTTCGGCGTATGCATGGTCATTTCGTTTTACAGGTGAGGCTCAAGATAGCAATTTTTTCTCATTGCGGAATCGATGAATGTTTTACTATTTTTGGACATCAAAAAAAAACTGCATGAACCGTATCTTTCTCGTTCTCCTTTTAGTCGTTGGCCTGGGGCACCATGCGGTGTCACAGGGCTTCCATCCTGCAGGATCCGCTGCTCCCAAGGTAACAATCGGTATAGTTATTGAAAACATAAGGCCTGATTATGTAGACCGTTACTGGAACAAATTTGGCGAAGGGGGATTCCGGAAACTCTACACCCGTGGTACGGTATGTACAGGTTTTTCCATTTCGCAACATGTCCTAAACAATGCCACCGGAACAGCCACCTTGTTTACCGGAAGTTTCCCATCGGTTCACGGGATTATTGACGAGAACTGGTATGACCGCGAAAAGGAAAAGGTGATTCATTGTGCCGTTGATGACCAGACTGAAAGTGTGGGTACATTGGGAAAACGTGCCGGCAGAAGTCCCTTCTTGCTGAAAAACATCACCTTGGGTGACCAGCTCAAGCTATTTTACAACGGCAAGGCCAAAGTTTTCAGTGTAGCTCTTAATGATGCTCCGGCTGTCTTCGCTTCCGGTTTTGCCGGAGACGGAGCCTGGTGGTTTGATCCGGAATCGGGACGGATGGTGACCAGTTCCTGGTATTGCAAGGAGCTTCCAGGGTGGGTGACCCGCTTCAATGACAAAGAGACAGCCCGGAAATACAGTGCCAGAAACTGGGTGCTTCTCCGGTCACCGGCTGATTATGCAGAAAGCACTGCGGACAAGGAACCCCTGGAACCGGGATATGGACCGGGATTAAACGTATTTCCCCACAACCTGGGTAACCTGGTAAAAACAGCCGGCGACTTTTCACCCTTGAAAACCACCCCCTTTGCCAATACGCTGATCAGGGAATTTGCTGTCGAACTGATGGAAAACGAAGAAATTGGCAAAGACCAGGCCACCGACCTGGTTACTGTGGTATTCTCCTCCATGGATTACGAAAATGGCTCCTTCGGACCTGCTTCCGTCGAAATGGAGGATCTCTATCTGCGTTTAGACCAGGAGATCGAAGAGTTGCTTCTTTTCGCAGAGAGAAAATTTGGCAGCGATGGATTTCTGGCCGTGCTGACCGGCAACTCCTCATCCTCTTATCCGGTCGGTTATCTTAAAGATGGTTTCAGAATTCCATCCGGTAATTTCACTCCGGAAAGTGCGTTTGCCCTGCTCAACTCCTACCTGAACATCACTTACGGCGATCTCCGCTGGATCAGTTACCAAAATGGACTCCAACTGTACCTGAACCACAAAATTATAGAATTGAATAAAATAGGGCTGAATGAGATCAGGGAGAAAAGTGCGGCTTTTATGTCCCAGTTCGAAGGAGTAAGGAAGGCTGTCCCTGCCCATCATGCCGGAGTAGGACGCTTCACGGATTCAAGCCTGGGTAAATTGGGAAACAGCTATGTAGAGAACCGTTCCGGAGATGTTTTACTGGTATTGGATGAAAATTGGCAACCCGCTTTCAAAAACAGGA
>CAZLDP010000051.1:0-10785 GCA_964558145.1 uncultured Prolixibacteraceae bacterium
TTTGTAGGTGGCGGGGACCACTTTCAAAGTCTTGTATGCAGGAGAAATCTGAATCGTTTCTTCTACTTCCTTGAAGGTGTCCTTGGTGATACATTTAACATAACATTTACCGGGAACCGGGTTTGGCGGCAGTACATCAGTTTGAGCCTGAACGGTGATCGCAGTTAAAAAAAGTCCGCTGATTACCAAAGCAAATAGTTTCTTCATAATTAGTGTTTTATTGATAAGACAAAAATAACATTTACTTGAAACACTCTTCATATTAATGATCATATTTTCATAAAAACATCTGAATTTTGAAGTTGGTTCTGATTCACAGCACCTTGAAGGTGATTGTCAAAAAAAATGTGTTTGGAAAAAAATTACTGACTCTACCCCGCGGTACAAACGAAGGGCAGGCCTGATTTTTTCCCTCTTTACCTTCTTTTCCGCACTACATATCAGAAGCCGGGAGCGGAGAGACTCACCCCAACACCTGTAGATTCCAGGTTCCGGCGCTCACCTGACTATCATCATGGTGGTCCGCCGGTTCCGGCTGCGGCCTTCCTCCGTATCATTCGGAGCTACAGGGCGGTCCATCCCGAAACCCTGAACGGCCATGCGAACCGGGTCAATACCTGCTGCTATCATATATTCTCTGACAGCCTCAGCCCTCCGTTCCGAAAGTTTCCTGTTGTATTCCGCCGTTCCTACGTTGTCGGTATGTCCCTGGATCTCCACCTGCAACAAAGGATTGTTTTCCATAAATGCGACCAGGGTCTTCAGACCGGGCTCCGATTCAATAAGTATTTCATGGGAGTCGGTTTCAAAGAAGATGTTATACAGATCCACGGCGCTCCCTGGCATCACCGGCAACAGGCTGATTACTTTTTCGACCGGATTAAGTACCGAGGAGCGCCCTTCGAAGAAGAAATTTTCGGAATAGAAGAGGTATCCCTTTTCATTGACACTGATGTTCAACGTCGTATTCAGCGGAAGTGTCAACAGGAACTCTCCCTTAGGGTCACTTTTCACGCTGTACGAAAATTTCCGGTTATCCGACACCCCTTCCAGATTTACCCGGCTCAACACAGGCAAACCGGTAACGCTGCTCACAATTTTGCCCCGGAAATAATTGACAGCTTCGGGACGCAATTCCTCATCCAGTTCGAATTCAAAAATATCCATTCCTTCTGTGGGATTCCGGTTCGAAGAGAGGTAGGCCCGTTTCCCGGTACGGTCAATGATCATTCCCTGTTCATTTCCGCCCGAATTGATGGGATATCCCAGATTGGAGGCTTCACCAGGTTCCTGATGAGGGTCTAACGACAGGTGGAAAAGGTCGAAACCGCCCAATCCGGGCCATTCGTCCGACGAAAAGAAGAAATCCTTCCCATTGGGAAGGATAAACGGGGAGATTTCATCGCCGGGGGTATTTACACGTTCGCCCAAATTGGTCAATTCACCCCACAACGGCCTGCCCTTCTCGCTCCATCCGGTGAGACGAATCTTCCAGATGTCTTTTTTACCCCTTCCTCCCGGTCTGGCTGATGAGAAATAGAGTTCATCGCCCCATGCGGAAAGAGAGGGCTGACCTTCCCACCCTTCGGTGTTGAGCGCGTCGCCCGCATTGGCCGGATTCGTCCAGGAACCGTCGATGTTTCTGGAGTACCAGATATCGCAGCTCCCGAAACCTCCGGGGTGGTTACAGCGGGTGAAAAACAGTAGTTTACCATCGGCTGAGAGTGATTGAGCCCCCTCATTGTATTCCGAATTCAGGGCAGTCATGGGTTCAGAGAGGGTCCACCCTGAAGAGTCGCTCCTGCTGAAATAAAAATCTTCCTGCTTACGCATACCGTTTACCGGCAGTAACCGGGTAAAAACCAGCATGCTTCCGTCTACTGTCAGGCTGGGCCAATATTCATCGTGGCTGCTGTTGACATTCGGTCCAAGGTTATGGGGTTCAAAGGACCTGGGATTTTTTACTGAGGAGGCAGCAAAGTCGGAATGGGCTGCCAGTTTTTCAGCCCGAGTCCTTACGTTTCCGGGCGAAGCGTGATTCAGGTAGCGCTCCAGGCAGGAAGAGGCTGCCTCATAGGAGCCTGTCTTGTAATAAGCCTCCCCCAACCGGAACAAGAGAAGGGGCTGACTATTTCCCCTTTCCAGGGCCATCTCAAGGCAGGAGAGCTCCATTTGGACTGAATCGAGTTCATGGTACACCTCGGCCATAAGAAGGGCGGCCTGCGTATCTGACTGGTCCGAAATAAGCGCCTTTTTGGCCATGACAAGGGCCTCCTGATAGTTTCTTTTTAAAAAAGCATCGCGTGCCTTGTCCATCAACTTGTCTGTCCGGGTGCGGTTTTGAGCCGGCAATAATCCGGGAAAAAGGATCAAGAGCAGGAAAAAAGCAGCGAACCACGAAATTTTTAGGCGAACAAAATTATCTATATTCCTCATTCAATGTCGTTTACAATTCAAAATACATCATTTTTCCGGCTATCCACAAAACAAAATTACTTGATATCTGGTATAAAATTTGTTTATATATTTGAACCACAAATATGCAATCCGCTGACAGTGAAAGTTTCAGGGATAAACGCACAAATTGGTTTTAAATTTTAAAAGAGACTAATTCAAGTTATTTTTTCAAAGAAATGAAACGAAACTTTTCCAAGCACAGCCACAGGGAAAAAGTGGATAAGGTAGAAAAGAAAGCCGGCATTCCCGGAGGCTCACAGAAAGAAAAAGGTTCCAAAAGAAGACTCTCCCTTTATGATGAATTTGAAGAAGAAGAGTTAGACGAATTAGATCCCAAATTAATCAGGTACCTGAAAACCAAGAAATAAGCCGGTTTCGCTTACTGGTCAGTTACCACCTAAAATCAGCGGCAGCCCTTCTTTCCCGCTTCCCACCACAATTACCTTTGTATTAGGGGATTGAGCAAGTTCCAATGTTGCATCAATACCCTTCTGCTTCAGGATATTGTCGGTGAGGCTGGCGCTAATAATCCGGTTGTAAACCGAGAGCCCCTCGGCTTCTATTCGTCTGCGTTCAGCTTCCGACTTTTCCTTATTCAGCCTGAATTCATAAGCCAGCGCTTCCTGTTCCTGGGTAAGTTTACTTTCGATGGCGGTCTTAATCTGCGGCGGAAGATTGATGGAACGGATAAGGAGGGCGCGCATATCGATGAAATTGGCTCCTAAGGTTTCCCGGGTTTCTTCGATAATCGCACCTTCGACCTGCGACCGTTTCGTGGAATAGATCTCTTCAGCCGTGTACCGTCCGGCAACCTGACGAACCGAAGAACGGACCTCCGGAATAACCAGAACATTCATATAATCAACACCAAACCGTTCATGAAGGGAAGGAATGGCGTTGTAGACCGGATTAAACCTCACGGTAACGTCCATGTTGATGTACAAACCGCTCTTGTCGAGTACATCCATGGTCTCTTCACGCTGTTGTTCCCTCACGTTGTAGATGTACATCCTGTTCCAGGGGGCCACCATATGAAATCCCTCCCCATAAATGGTCTCCCTGTCTAATCCGCTGGTATAAGGCCTGAAAATTACGCCCCGTTCACCTGCATCGATAATCAGAAACATACGGCTCCCGAAAAGAAGCAAGAGAAGCAGACCGGCCACTCCTGCAACCAGGTAAATTGCTTTCACATTGTTTTTCATAATCCTTTTATCCGACACAAATATAGCATTAAAACCCCAAATTTGGGTTATTAACCCTTTTAAGTTCTACTGATATTTTAACTGTTAATAAAATTATAGCTAACTAATTGGTATTAAAGCATTTTTTCAATATTTTTGACTTTATTACCATTAATATTATTATGATCAGAGAATCAGAACTCATTCTGAACCGCGACGGCTCCATTTTCCATCTTCATCTGTTACCCGGACAGGTAGCCGACACGGTAATCCTGGTAGGTGACCCGGGGAGGGTTAAAATGATTGCAGGATATTTCAACGCCATTGAACTGACGGTATCGAACCGTGAATTCACCTCTGTGACCGGCAGATACGGGAATCACAGGCTCTCGGTGATTTCCACCGGAATTGGCACCGACAACATTGACATCGTCCTGAATGAGTTGGATGCCCTGGTCAATATCGATCTGGCAAGGCGGGAAATCAACCCGGAGCGCCGGTCGTTGAGGATTATCCGCATCGGCACTTCCGGGGGATTGCAGTACGATACCCCGGTAAATAGCTGGATTGTCAGCAGGAAATCGATTGGCTTTGACGGAATGCTGGCTTTCTATGAAAACAGGGAAAGTGTATGTGACATGGAATTTGAACGGGTCTTCAAGGAAGCCATGAAGTGGCCCGGTTCCTTTCCCACACCCTATGTGGTGGATGCCTCAGAACAACTTTTCAGCAAATTTTCCCGCGCACCGTTTATCCCCGGAGTAAACATATCGGCGCCCGGATTTTACGGGCCGCAGGGCAGGGTACTCCGGCTCAGCACAGCCTACCCCCGGATGAATGAAAAATTAGAACAATTTCGTCATCAGGGGATGAAAATTACCAATTACGAAATGGAAAGCTCCGCCATTTACGGGCTTTCAAGGATGCTGGGGCATGAAGCCCTCACGGTTTGCCTGTTGATTGCCAACAGGATGACCAGGGGAGCCAACGAAAGTTACCAGCCGGAAATGGAAAAACTGGTTGGTGCAGTACTTGAAACAATAACCAGTTGACCGGTGAAAGGGGGAAAACGACAGCGGACCAATGCGCTTATCCGGCTGATGGATGATCCGGATACCCTTATCTTTGAGGCCATTCAGGAAGAACTGCTGAAGGAAGATGCCGCTATCATTCCCGAACTGGAAAAAATCTGGGAAACCACCCGGCATGAGATCTGCCAGATCCGGATCGAAAATCTGATCCAGAAGATCCGCTTCAGGGATAACTTCAAAAAACTCCGTCACTGGTCGCGGCAACCTTCACCCGATTTGCTTGAAGGATTTATGCTGATCACCAAATACCATTATCCGGAACTGAATGAAGAGAGGATCAACCGCAGGATAGAGGATATCCGGAAAAAAGTGTGGGTTGAAATCAACAACTCGCTTACCTCTCTTGAAAAAATCACGGTATTAAACCACATTTTCTTTAATGGATTCGGGTTTACAACCGCACCGGAAGAGAGTATGTCGCCTCAATACTGCTTCCTCAACCAGTTGCTGGAAACCCGGACCGGCAATGCGGTGTCGGTTGCTCTTCTGTACAACATTGTAGCTATCCGGCTCAATCTTCCGGTAAAGTACATCGATCTGCCCCGGAATCCCATGTTGGCCTATGCGGATCGCCGTATAGCGGCCAAAGTACATCCCCCCGGGGTGGGAACCGACATTTTGTTTTATATCAATCCGGCAAGCAACGGATCGATTACGGGCCGCAAGGAACTGGAGTATTATATGAAGAAGATGAATTACAACCTGAGTCTGGCTCATTATGAAGCAAGCTCCCCCGGTTGTTTCATTCTGCGTTTGCTGGAGGCGCTGGAAAAATCGTACGATAAAAACGGTCTCTCCGAAAAGGCATCCGATATCCGGAAGGTCATCGCTTTACTGGACCATAAAAAAAGGAGCCGTTCCCCTGATTAGAAACGGCTCCGGTATATCTGCCGGGGATTGGTCTACTTCGCGTAATTGACCGCCCTAGTTTCTCTGATCACTGTGATTTTAATCTGCCCGGGATAGGTCATTTCATCCTGGATGCGTTTGGCGATGTCGTACGAAAGTTGTTCCGATTCCTGATCATTGATTTTGTCGGACCCCACAATCACACGCAACTCCCGGCCCGCCTGAATGGCATAGGTTTTCATCACCCCGGGATAAGAAAGAGCCAGATCTTCGAGGTCTTTCAACCGTTTGATATATGACTCCACCACTTCACGCCGGGCGCCGGGGCGTGCTCCCGAGATGGCGTCGCACACCTGCACAATGGGGGCGAGCAGGGTCTGCATCTCCACCTCATCGTGGTGAGATCCGATCGCGTTGTAGATTTCGGGCTTCTCCTTGTACTTCTCTGCCAGTTTCATACCCAGAACAGCATGTGGGAGTTCCGGCTCATCGTCGGGGACTTTTCCGATATCGTGCAATAGCCCGGCCCTTTTGGCCTTCTTGGGATTCAATCCCAGTTCTGCTGCCATGATGGCACACAGATTGGCCACTTCCCTGGAGTGTTGAAGAAGATTTTGCCCATAGGAGGAGCGGTATTTCATTTTTCCGATCAGCCTGACCAGTTCCGGATGGAGACCATGTACTCCCAAGTCGATGGAGGTACGTTTTCCCGTTTCAATGACCTCTTCCTCCACTTGCTTCTGGACTTTCTGCACAACTTCCTCAATACGTGCAGGATGGATACGCCCATCGGTCACCAGTTGATGCAAGGCCAAACGGGCCACTTCGCGTCTGACAGGATCAAATGCAGACAGAACGATGGCTTCAGGCGTATCATCCACAATGATCTCAACTCCGGTGGCAGCTTCTAACGCCCTTATATTCCGCCCCTCACGGCCAATAATCCGGCCTTTCATCTCATCATTCTCAATATGGAAAATGGTTACCGCATTCTCAATGGCCGTTTCTGTGGCCACACGCTGAATGGTTTTTACCACTACCTTCTTGGCTTCTTTCGATGCCGTCAGTTTGGCTTCTTCAATGATCTCATTCACATACGACATGGCTTCGCTCTTGGCCTCTTCCCTGAGCGATTCAACCATTTGCGACTTGGCTTCTTCCGCCGACATTCCGGAAATCAGTTCCAGCTTCTCAACCTGCAACCGATGCAATTTTTCCAACTCCTCATTTTTCTGCTCGATAACACTGAGCTGATTATTCATATTCTCCCTGATCACCTCCACCTCATGCTTCTCCATCTCAAAATTCTTGATGTCACGCAACAGATCATTCCGTTGTTGGTTAGCGGCCGCCTCCCTTTGTTTCAGTTTATTTTCAAGGACAATCACCTTTTGATTCCGTTCATTGACATATTTCTCATGTTCCGATTTCAATTGAAGATACTTTTCCTTTGCCTGAAGCATCTTCTCCTTCTTGATCACTTCCCCTTCGGCTTCAGCTTCGGCGATAATCTTCATCTTCTTCGATTTCAGGGCTTTATCCCAAAAAAAGTAGGAGATGGTTCCCCCACCTGCCAGGCCGGCTACAATTCCTATAATTAATTCTATTACCATATACAATAAATTTAGATGTGTATAAAAAAACCCACTCTTCACCAATTCCTTTCCGGGAATCAGCGAATAAAGCGGGTATGATAAAATATCTCTCGTTCAGGAACGATCGCCGGATCTCTCTTCCAAAAAATCAACGATATCGTCCCGTAAATCTTTTAGCTCATCGACAAGGGGAGAACTGTCGGTTTTTTCTTTCATTAACAGGTTGCTGTAAACCACCTGGAATGCCGACATGGCTAACACATCCTGTGCATCCTTGTCAGGATAATCTCTCCTGAAAGCCTGCACTGTCTCATTCAGCCTTTTTGCAGCGTTTCTGTATCTCTCCTCATCTTTTCGACTGACCACCAGGGGATAAATCCGGTTGTCAATCTTGATATTTATTGAAAGCGTGTCGTTCATCCTGTCTTCATTCGTTCAGCAATGCCACACATTTATCAATTTCCCGCAACATTTTATTGATCCTCTGCCTGACTAAGCGGCTATCGCCATAGCCACTTTCCAATACTTTGCCAAGCTTCAGATTCTCATATCTGGTATGGAGTTCACCCTTTTCCTTTTCAAGCACCTCCAATTGATGGTTCAACGAAATAATGATCTGCCGCAATTCTTCATTCCGCTTTTCCAACTTTTCAAATTCACCAAACAGGCGGTAAACTTTTTCATTCAGTTCTTTTACAAGCAAAAGGCTTTCCTCTGTCATTTTTGCTGCAATTCAGTGACAAAATTAATATTTTCGGACAATTTAAAACCCGACTTGTCGTCAAATTGTAAAATAAATCCAAAGTCAACCGTTATATTTATCCACCTTAATGTAAAATTATTGCTCATGCGGAGATACAAAACTTTTCTGTTCCTTTTTGTTTTTGCATCGCTGGCTGCATCCGGTCAGATGAATTATTACGCCGATCCCCTAAAAATCCCGGTTTCCCTGAGCGGCAATTTTGGTGAACTTCGTTCCGATCATTTTCACATGGGCCTCGATTTCAGAACAGAACAACGAACGGGGGTACCTGTTTATGCCGGCGCCGAAGGGTACGTGTCACGTGTTTCGGTTTCTCCTGGCGGATACGGACTTGCCCTGTATATCGACCATCCCAATCAGACCACTACAGTATACGGCCACCTGCTGAAGTTCAAAAAAGAGATCGGGGAATTCGTCAGAGCTGAACAATACAAACGGCAGTCCTACGCGGTCGACCTGACCCTTCTTCCCGGTATCTTCCCGATTCAAAGGCAGGAACTGATTGGTCTGAGCGGCAATTCGGGCAGTTCGGGAGGCCCCCACCTCCATTTCGAAATCAGGGATACACCTACCCAGGACGCACTCAATCCCCTGCTCGTCAACAATTTTCCGGTTGCCGACCATACCCCGCCCCGGATTGCCGCAGTACAATTTTATCCGCTCGATTCCCTATCCCATGTGGAAGGAGCAAACTTCAGAAAAAGATACACTCCTGTTGTTGCTGCAAAAGGATACCAGCTTCCCCGGAATACACCCGTCAGGGCTTACGGCAGAATCGGAATATCAGTAAATGCCAACGACTTTTTCGACAATAACCATAGTCCCTGCGGCATCTTTTCTGCAAAGCTTCTGTTCGAGGAGCAGGAGGTTTTCAGTTTTACACTCGACCGGATTCCTTACAGTCTGAACCGTTATCTGAACAGCCATATCGACTACGGTCAGTACATCGACACACGGGAAAGGTTTCATAAAATGTGGTTAGACCCGGGGAACAAGCTCAATATTTACAACACCGGCGATCAGCGTGGAATTCTTCAGGTCGACAGCGGAAAAACCTACCGGGGTGAAATAATCCTTACCGATGTAAAGGGAAATTCCTCCAGTCTCACCTTTCAGATTTCGGGCGAGTACCTGCCGATCGCTCCGCTTCACTCCACCCCGGAAATTATTTTCCGGATGAATGCCGTTAACGAGTACCTGCTACCCGGTTTCGAACTCAGAACCCCCTCCGGGGCCTTTTATGAGGATTTCGGCTTTCATTACCAAGCCATCGACGACACTTCCCGGTTTTTCTCACCAATTCATCAGATCCACCAAGCCGCTACACCGGTACATAAAGCTTTACAACTGCGGATAAAAACGGAAAGACTACCCGACTCCCTAACGTCCAAGGCTGTAATTGTCGCCATCGGCGACAACGGCCAAACAGGGTATGCCGGTGGAACATACCGGGAGGGCTGGATGGAAGCATCCATCCGGCAGTTTGGAAATTACGCCGTTTCGGTCGACACGATACCTCCTCAGATAACTCCTGTTACCCTCCGGAACAATGCGCTGACCGATACCGGAGAAATCAGATTCAGGATCTCCGATAACCTTTCAGGCATTGCCGAATACAGGGGATTGATCAACGGGGAATGGGTTCTCTTTGAATATGATCCGAAATTCAGCCGGTTAGCTTACCGGATCGACACCGGCAGAATCGGAAGCGGTAAACGACATACCCTTATACTGAAGGTGACCGACCGTGTCGGCAACGAATCTGTTTTTCAATCGACCTTCTGGAAATAATGAAAGTCATTCGGAGAATTGGCTTAAAGAAGTATATTTGCCCTTTATGAATTTCAAAAATTACCGCGACATGATGAAAAAATACAGAATTATCATTCTTATACTATTCTCTTTACTGTTGTTTGACAGCCGGGTTTCCAATGGCTGTACCAACTTTCTGGTAACAAGGGGTGCCTCGACCGATGGATCGGTGATGATCACCTATGCGGCTGACTCGCACACCCTTTACGGAGAACTCTATTTCTGGCCATCCAAGGACTGGCCTGCAGGATCGATGCTGGATGTTTACGATTGGGATACGGGAAAATTCATGGGAAAGATTCCCCAGGTATCCCACACCTGGAGTGTGGTGGGCAACATCAATGAGCACCAGGTGGCGATCGGGGAAACGACTTACGGAGGACGCGAAGAACTCTCGAATCAGCCGGGAGCCATCATGGACTACGGCAGTCTCATTTTTATCGCACTTCAGCGGTCAAAAACGGCCCGTGAAGCAATTGAAGTGATGACCTCATTAGTGGAAAATTATGGTTATGCCAGCTCCGGTGAATCATTCTCGATCGCCGATGCCAATGAAGTATGGATAATGGAAATGATCGGCAAGGGAGAAGGAGAAAAGGGAGCCGTTTGGGTAGCGTTGAAAATTCCGGATGGCTATATCAGTGGACATGCCAATCAGGCTAGGATTACCACCTTCCCGCTTGACGATCCGGCAAATTGCCTGTACTCCCGCGATGTCATCTCATTTGCCCGTGAAAAAGGGTGGTTCTCGGGCAAGAACAAGGATTTCAGCTTTTCAGATGTCTATGCGCCTGTGGATTTCGGTGCAGCCCGCTTTTCGGAAGCCAGGGTATACGCCGGATTCAACAAGGTGGCTTCCGGCATGGAGCAGTATTCCGACTACATCCAGGGGAAGGTGATTCACGGTGGTGAGAACAGCATTGCGCTTAACCGGAAGCCCCTGTGTGTTAAACATGTCAAGCCGGTTTCGAAGAAGGATGTGATGGATATGATGCGAGACTATTTCCAGAGTACACCACTCGACAGGACGAAGG
>CAZLDP010000052.1:0-10758 GCA_964558145.1 uncultured Prolixibacteraceae bacterium
CTATGCAGGCGATGGCATTGCGCTTTTTAACACCATGGATGCCTGGTGGGGTGAAGGCGACGAAAAAGTCTTCGTCGACGGGGAAACCTTTCCCTCCCATATCGGTACCGGTACCGAGGACTACTATGGCTATGCCTGGTGCCGTCCCGAGAAATTTGCCAACCATCCTTTCATCGCCCAACCCGACGGCAGCGGCAATTATTGGCCCGGATACACCGTCAACCAGCGGCATCGTTCGCTCGACGGGATCCCCTTTGAAAACCACCTGAAATTCGACATAGAAATGTGGCACTGGGCCAAGGCGACCATCAACCATGCACCGGTGACTTACTGGTACATGATGCCCGGAGGAACCAGTAACATCGTTCCGGATACAGCGGGTGTGCAGGAAACGGTAGCCCTGAGACGCAGCGACATCATCTCCCCGTGGATCCGGAATGGCAAGATTGAAGGGGAAAACCTGGTCATCGGAGGAGTTACCGGCGGGAGAATTGAATACCAGAATATTCCCGCCTTAAAATGGAGCGACGACCTGCAGCTCTTCTGGAGGGATGGAAAAGCCGGCGATCACATCGACCTCTTTTTCTTTTCGGCCGATTCAGTAAGCGCCCCTTTCATCGCAGCCCTGACCTTTGCCAGGGACTACGGGATCGTCTGCTTCGAACTGAACGGGAAATCCATTCCGGGCCAGTACAACCTCTTTAATGAGGAGGTGACCACCAGGGAGCTTCCATTGGGGACCCTCCCCATCCTGAAGGGAAGAAACCAACTCAGGGTCATCCTGACAGGTACCTCCGGAATTGATGGAAAGGCTTTCTTCGGAATCGACTACCTGAAATTCGATTAGCATTTTCAAGAGATAGAACGAAACTCTACCATCGGTTTCCGCTACGGGGAGGAGTTTATCCAATCAGCATTTAATGGGATAAATGGAGGTCGGCAAGTCTTGATAATTACCGTTTCTCCTTTGTGACAATGCACATTTTTGATTACCTTTAACAAAAAAACAGATGTTGCATTTGAAATTAAGGACGGAATTATTTTGGGACCTGAACATCGCGGAACTGAACGAACAAAAACACCAGCGTATCATCATCGAAAGGGTGATCTCGCTTGGAAACCTGGATGAATGGAAAGAAATTGTCCGTCATTATGGTTTGGATGTGATTAAGTCGGAGATTATAAATGCAGTCAGCCTCGACCCGAAGACCATCGCTTTTGTCGAATCTTACCTGAAAATCAACAAAGAAGAATTACGATGTTACATGAAGAAGCGGTCAGCGCCGCAATATTGGACCTGACCAGAACGCTTCAGCAGCGGAAGGAGCTTTCGTCTTTTATTCTGGTAGGAGGAACGGCCCTGGCGCTGCAAATAGGACACAGAAAATCTATTGATATAGATTTGTTCTCTACCGGACACTTCGATGTGACTGAAACAGCAGGCTTTTTGGAGAAAGATTTGGGCTTTCATTTACAATATTCCCACAAGAATACATTAAAAGGAACTATCAACGGAATTTTCGTGGATCTGATTACACATGACTATCCATTGATAAATCCCCCAATATTTGAAGGGAATATCAGAATGGCTTCTCTGCAAGACATTGCTGCCATGAAGGTAAATGCAATTTCCGGAAATGGCACGAGAATCAAGGATTTCATCGATGTATACTTCTTAATGAAGAAATTCTCCTTTTTCGAACTTGTTAAATTTTTTAGCGACAAGTATGAGGCAAGGAATACTTTCCATGCAGTGAAAAGCCTCACTTATTTTGAGGATGTCGACCCTGCAGGTTGGCCAGAAATGATCCTGGAGAAAAAATTAACCTTTGAGAAAATAAAAAAGGTAATCTGTGCTGGTCGTGACCGGTACATCGACGGGATGATTCGTTAAAAATCATGTCTTGCTGATCTGTTCGCGCCTGGAAAGGCGCAGGTAGCCAGGTTATGCACTGTCCATTCGCACCGGGGGGGGAGGGAAAAACCGGCATGGCGGGACAATCAGATCCATGAAACTTAAAAACAGTTACAGCAGGGCGAGAATTTTTGTGGTAATGTCCAGGAAACTGGACACTACAGCCAGGATATCTTCCACATTTTTCAGGTCTGTAAGTACCTGCTGAACCGCATTCATCCCGTTGGTCAGTTCCGGCTCCAAGGTTACCAACTGGTCGCGGATATCAACCAGCTCTGCTTTTCTGATCTCAAAGAATGCCATCTGTACCTTGTGGAGGAGCAGGCCGCTTTCCTGCTGTTTCTCAGGTGGAAGTTTTTTGGTTTCCCACATGTACTCCGCCGACAACATGGAATTCCTGATTTTTCCCAACTGGCTGACCGTCAGGTTTCTCAATTCATAGGGTGCCATAATTATTGTTTTATGTTCAGAGAATAAATCTTTATTTCACGATGCCGGGAAACCGATCTGAAAACCCTTTCCGTACTGAGGCATTCCCTGGAAGAATATGAACAGGTGAATGATTATTCCGCCTTTTTCCGGAGCATCTCCACCAACGATATCATGGCGTTAATATCGCCGAACAAGGACTGGAATCCCGTACTGCCCGTCCTGTTTTCCACCAGATCGAGAAATGAATGTTTCAGTGCTCCGGCAGCGGCTACTGCCTTGTTCACCGCATCAAGCGAAAGGTAGGTTGTCATTACCTCCCTTCGTTTGGCCTTCCAGGATTCACCAATCATTCCAGGATTCACATAGGGCATCATCACCTGGTTGTAGTCCTTCTGGCCAAGAAGGAGTTCCAGGTCAAAACGAAGCTGACCGGCCAAAGCGGTCACCAATGCCTGCTGGAGTTCAAGCTCCCGTTCGATGAGTGTTGCATTCCGGCGGAGCTCCGCCTCCAGTTTCTGATTCCTGAAGGAGGCAATCGCCAGTGGCACAGAAGCGCCCATGAAATCCTTCGCAGTTCCGGAGCCGAACGAAGCTTCCTTCAACTGGGGATGGAGGCTTTCGAGCGATTTCATCACGGCGTTCACCCGGTCACCAATCGAAGAAGGAGCTTCGGTGCCGGCAAGCTGTCCCAACGCCGTAAAATAATCACCGAGCAGGGAGGTATGGCGATGCAGATCCTGAAGGGTAGCCAGATACTCCCTGAGCACTTTCGCCCGCTCAAGATAGAGGTCACCCCGCTCTTCCTGGTTGAACAAATCGCGGTCCTTCAGCAGGATCTCGCTGTCTGCATCGATGGCTACCCTCCCTGTCTCCTGAAGCAACCCGCCGACAGCCTCCACATAGAGCTTCCCTGCATCGGCATAGGAAGCAAACTGGTTCACCCGTGAAGTGACACAGGAAGCAAATACCAGTGAAAGCAGCAAGAAAACCGGTAGTCTCATGTTATTCAGCGTTTGTACCCGTCAATTTACGGAATTTTTCAATGGAGATCACCCCATTGTGAAAATTATTCCCATTCAACGAATCCAACCCGCCGATGGGTGACCGGAGGTTGAATTCTCCGTCCGCATGGGTTAAGCGGGATTCAAAAAGTCCGTGACGGAATCGGACTCTTGTCTCCTGAGACGGGACGAGGATTTTCAATTTTGACGTTTCCCGGATAATCTCTAAATTTGCTCAAACCATCCTGATGGCTATCTGCTACCTTTAATAAAAAACCAAATTTTATCATTATGTTAAAAAGAAGATTTTATTTTCCGGGCTGCCTGGCCATGCTGATCCTGGTGCCGGCATTTCTTCACGCCGAAGTAAAACTTCCGGCCATTTTCGGGAACCATATGGTTTTGCAGCAACTGACCGAAGCCGCTATATGGGGTACTGCCACGCCGGGGAAGACCGTGAAAGTTTCCACCTCATGGAATAGGGGGAGTTATACCAGCCGGGTTGATGCAGAGGGAAACTGGAAAGTAAAAGTTAAAACACCGGCTGCAGGAGGTCCCTATGAAATCACCATTTCCGATGGTAAACCGCTGAAACTGGAGAATGTACTGATCGGAGAGGTATGGATTTGCTCTGGCCAGTCGAACATGGCCATGCCTATGAATGGGTACAAAAATCAACCCATTCTGAATGCGAATGAGGATATTGCCACTTCTGAAAACCCTTCAATGCGGCTGTTTAAGGTGACGCAAAAGCTGAGTGTGCAACCCCTCCATGATTTCACCGGGGAGTGGATGGAGTGTACCCCGGAAAATGTGGCCAATTTCAGCGCCACGGCCTGGTATTTCGGAAGGATGATCCAGAAAGCCACCGGGGTGCCTGTAGGACTGATCTGTTCGAGTTGGGGAGGAACCCGGATTGAGCCCTGGATGAGTGCACAGGGAGTTCGGAAGTTCGATTTCCTGAGCCTGCCCGATGCTAAAGCTACCAGCAACCAGGCCCCCACGGTTCTTTTCAATGCGATGATCAACCCCATGGTGGGATATGCCATTCGCGGGGGTATCTGGTATCAGGGAGAAGCCAACCGGAATGAACCAGATAAATATGAGAAGCTGTTGCCTGCATTGGTGGAAAACTGGCGTGCCGAATGGGAAATCGGCGATTTCCCGTTTTACTATGTACAGATTGCCCCTTACGATTACGGCACATCGGGGCTGAGTTCGGCCTATCTGAGGGAAGCGCAGTTAAAAGCTTCGACCGCCATACCCCACATCGGAATGGCCTGTGTGATGGATGCCGGGGAGAAAGATTGCATTCACCCTGCCAACAAAAAAGTGGCCGGGGAGAGGCTTGCCTACCAAGCCCTGGCCAACACTTACGGGAAAAAGGGGATTGCCTTCTCGGGTCCTGTACTGAAGGAGATGACCGTGGAAGGCAATGTGGTGAAGCTCACCTTTGACCACACCGGCAATGGGCTGACCACCTTCGGGAAAGAACTGGTCAACTTTAAAGTTGCCGGCGAGAACAAACGGTTTTACAAGGCCTTTGCCTCGATTACGTCCACGGGAATCACCCTCTTTTCACCTTCAGTAACAAAACCGGTAGCTGTCAGGTATGCCTTCGACGATTTCGTGGTCGGAGAACTTTACAACACCAACGGTTTGCCTGCCTCATCGTTCCGGACCGACAACTGGTAATATCCGGATAGAAGATGAAACGGCTGATGCGGATTACAGGGCAACTTATTTTGGGGTTCATCGGGTTGACACTCCTTATAGTTCTCTTTTTCAAATGGGTGCCGGTTCCGCTTACACCCCTGATGGTCATCAGAATGGTTCAGCAGGTGAGTGAAGAAAAACCCGTGGCACTGAAGTATGACTGGATATCCATCAAAAAGATATCCCCCCATCTTCAACTGGCCGTCATCTGTTCCGAGGATCAGAATTTTGTCCATCACCGGGGATTCGACCTGAAAGCCATTCAGGAGGTTCTGGAAGAAACCAGGAGTCAGGGAGGAAAACCAAGAGGGGCCAGCACCATTTCGCAGCAAACGGCCAAAAATCTGTTTTTATGGCCGGGAAGAAGTTGGATCCGCAAAGGACTGGAAGCATGGTTCACCGCGTGGATCGAGTTGCTCTGGAGCAAGAAACGGATCCTCCAGGTCTATTTGAACATCATCGAGATGGGTGACGGCATCTACGGGGCGGAAGCGGCCGCCCGTCATTTCTTCGGCGTTCCCGCGGAAAAGCTCACCTCCCGCCAAGCTGCCACCCTGGCCGCCGTCTTGCCTAATCCCCGCAGGTACAACGCCGCTTCACCTGGACCCTATGTCTCGGAACGGATCGGCTGGATCCAGGGACAGATGCAACAGAATGGCCCCCTGGAGCTGAAGCCTCCCCGGAAAAACAAAAAACAGAAAAAGAAATAAGTCCCGCCTAAAAGATTATTCTTAACAGCAGAACAAAAGATATTTGCAAGTTAACTAACAATTTAACAAGTGAAACTATATCCGTTGATCCTATTACTGGCCCTGATGGCAGGGTGCAGCGCCGAAAAGAATGCAGAGGCTCCGCTTTATCCCGGCAACCGTGCACCCCTGCGTGCCAATCCTTTCATTGAACTTCCACTGGGAGCCATTCAGCCTGAAGGATGGCTGAAGGAGATGCTCATCCGGCAAAAAGAGGGAGCTACAGGTCATCTCGACGAATGGTACCCCCAAGTGATGGGGTCCAGGAACGGATGGCTGGGAGGAGATGGGGACCAATGGGAAAGAGGCCCATACTGGATTGACGGACTCCTTCCCCTTGCATACATTCTGAAGGATGATTCCCTGATTGCCAAAACAAAACCGTGGATCGAATGGACGCTCCAAAGCCAGCAGCCTGACGGCTATTTTGGACCTGCCAACGATTATCCCCCTGAAAAGGGACTGCAGCGCAACAACAGCCGCGACTGGTGGCCTAAGATGGTTATGCTAAAGGTACTCATGCAGTACCATTCTGCTACAGGCGATCAACGTGTGATCGACCTCCTCTCCCGCTATTTCAGGTACCAATTGAAGGAACTGCCTGCCACCCCCTTGGGTCATTGGACTTTCTGGGGAGAATTCCGGGCTTGCGACAACTTGAAGGTGATTTATCAGCTCTACAACATCACCGGAGAACCTTTTCTCCTCGAACTGGCTGACCTGATCAGCCAACAAGCCTTTGACTTCACGGATGCTTTTCTGAAAGGGGATCACCTCTCACGACCCGGCAGCCTGCATTGTGTCAATCTGGCCCAGGGAATCAAAGAACCTCTGGTCATCTTTCAGCATCACCCCGACTCCATGTATGTGAAAGCCACGCAAAAAGCCTTCGAAGACCTGCACAAAAATTTCGGTCATCCCACCGGACTTTACGGCGGTGATGAAACGCTCCATTCGGCCAATCCCACGCAGGGATCGGAACTATGCTCCGCCGTGGAGATGATGTATTCCCTTGAAACCATTCTTGCTATTACAGGCGATGTCCAATATGCCGATCATCTGGAAAGGGTGGCTTTCAACGCACTTCCCACCCAGATCAGCGATGACTTTTCCACCCGGCAGTATTTCCAGCAACCCAACCAGGTGATGGTAACGAGGCATATCCGCAATTTCGATGTCAATCACGACGGCACCGATCTCTGCTTCGGACTTCTGACCGGTTATCCCTGCTGTACATCGAACATGCACCAGGGATGGCCTAAATTCACGCAGAACCTATTCTATGCCACACCCGACAAGGGAGTAGCCGCACTGGTGTATGCCCCCTCCTCGGTGACCCTGAAAACTGGCAACGGTACGGAGGTTACGGTCAGGGAAGAGACAGGCTATCCGTTCAGCGACAGCATCCGTTTTACCCTGACTTTTGCCGGAAATGACCAGCCCAACCATTTCCCGTTCCACCTACGCATACCGCAGTGGTGTAAAAATCCAACCCTCCGGGTTAACGGTGCACCTCAGGAATTGCACATGACCGGTGGCATTGTCAGATTGGAAAGGGAATGGGAGTCGGGTGACCAGGTATTGCTGAAGTTGCCAATGGAAATCACATTTTCGAAAGGGTACGAAAACAGCAGGGTTGTTGAAAGGGGACCGCTCGTGTATGCCTTGCGGATTGATGAGAAAAGGAGCATCGTGGAAAATACCCTTGATCCGGAGACTTATGGCGAGCTTTATGAAGAAGTCAGACCTAATTCTCCCTGGAATTATGGGTTGCCGGAGAAGCAACTGAAAGATCCCGCTGCTTCATTCGGGGTAATCACCCATCCAGTGGCTGATTTTCCGTGGAACCTTGCCAATGCACCTGTGGAGATAAAAACCACAGCCATCCGGATTCCGCACTGGACCCTTTACAACGAAATGGCTGGACCACAGCCATGGGGAAGGATGTACAGACCCGGTTTAGGCGACAATCCCCAAAAGGAGGAGATCACCCTGATCCCTTACGGTTGTACTACACTCAGGATATCGGAATTCCCACTCCTGCGCGATTTGTAAAACCAACGCCTCACCCCGGATCAGGAAAAACTTAAAAGTTTATATTTGTATCTTACACCAAAAATTTTGAAACATTTCCAGGTAATCAATTTAAACAGATCATTATGGCTACGAACAGAAGGGATTTTCTGAGGAATACCCTGATTGGAGCAGGGGTTCTCTCCACTGGACTGGTATTGCCCGCAACGGCAGGCCCGGCAACCACAGTTTCCGGCGCACCCCGGAAAAAAGTACAGCGGTTCAATATGTCGGGTTTTGCGGCACCGAAACTCGACAAGGTCAGGATCGGATTTATCGGATTGGGCAACCGCGGACCCGGAGCAGTAGAGCGAATGTCGCACATCCAGAATGTGGAAATTGCAGCGTTGTGCGACCAGTATGGCGACAGGGTGGATGCCTGCCAGAAGATCCTGTCCCGGAACGGACTTCCTCAGGCAATTGCTTACAGCGGTTCCAAGGAAGCCTGGAAAAAAATGTGCGAAAGACCCGACATCGACCTGGTCTATATTTGCACCCCCTGGGCCCTGCACGCTCCCATGGCAGTATATGTCATGGAGCACGGCAAGCATGCAGCTACAGAAGTCCCGGCCGCCGTTACACTTGACGAATGCTGGCAACTGGTGGAAATATCTGAAAAGACCCAAAAGCATTGTATGATGCTTGAAAACTGTTGTTACGACTTTTTTGAACTATTGACGCTCAATATGGCCAGGCAGGGATTTTTCGGTGAGATTGTCCATGGTGAGGGCGCCTATATTCACGATCTGCTCGAATCCAACTTCGAAAAAAACGGTTATGCCGAAATGTGGCGTCTGAAAGAGAATTTAAGGAACGGCAACCTTTATCCCACCCACGGATTGGGACCCATCTGCCAGATTATGAATATCAACCGGGGCGACCGGATGGACTACCTCACCAGCCTGCAGTCAGCCGATTTCATGATGGAAGCTGAAGCACAGGAACGAGCCATGAAGGATAATTTCTACACGGAATTCGTGGGTAAAAAGTTCAGGGGCAACATGAACACCACCCTGATCAGAACGGTTAAAGGCCGCTCCATCATGATCCAGCACGACGTGACCAGTCCCCGGCCCTATTCCAGGATTCACCTGGTCAGCGGGACCAAAGGGGTCGCGCAGAAATGGCCCTCCCCTCCCCGGATTGCCACCAGACATGAATGGCTGAAAGAGGAGGAAATCAAAAAACTGCAGGAACAATATACTCCCGAAATTGTCAGACGGGTGGGAGAAATGGCCCGGCAAATCGGGGGACACGGAGGGATGGACTTTATGATGGACTGGCGCCTGATTGACTGTCTGCGAAACGGACTGCCGCTTGATCAGGATGTGTACGATGCCGCCCTCTGGAGTTCCATAGCCCCGCTGAGTATCCGGTCGGTAGCAAACCGCTCCTCTTCAGTGGATGTACCCGACTTCACCCGCGGCGCCTGGAAAACCAACTCCCCTGTGGAAATCACCCTGAAAGGCGGAGGAACTACCGGTGTGGTGGAAGCCAAAAACAAAAACGTAAAACAACTCAATGTGGAGTAATCCGGAACTACCGGAGTCGGGCTTTTAATCCGCACCATCCGGGGAACCAGGGGTGGAGATGGGCCGACTTCAACAATTTTGTGATCGGAAAACACAACCGGTTTCCCATTCCGCAAATTGAAATCGACAACTCCATAGGCGGATTAATTCAAAATCCAAAGTATTGATTCTATCCAATGATTGACTCACCGGGCCATTCTCCGGGTTAACAAAAATCCAGGAAATGCCCTTTTTATAATTGCCCTGTTAAGCAGGTTCATGGCTAATGCCCAGCAGCCTGATCCGCCCGGACAGGTCATTCCTGGTGAAAGTCCCAGAAATGAGGCATACCTGTTTGCCCATATGACCCATTTTGGAATTGACAACTAACAATATAAATTGAAATGAGAACACTGAGATTTTTAGTTTGGGCGGCAGCGATTTTCATGGCCATATCGTGCCGGAATGTGACCGAGAAGAAAGCGGAAATTGTGCCCGCTCGGTGGAGTGTGGAACAGGCCAACGCCTGGCAGGCTGAAAACGGCTGGCTGAGGGGTTCCAACTTTAACCCGAGTACGGCCATCAACCAGCTCGAAAACTGGCAGGCAGAAACCTTCGACACGGTTACCATCGACCGGGAACTGGGATGGGCCGCGGCCATCGGCATGAATTGTATGCGCAATTACCTTCACCACGTGGCATGGGAGGTGGATCCCAACGGATTCAAAGCCCGGATGGACAAGTACCTTGAAATTGCCGACCGACACGGGATAAAAACCATTTTCGTGTTTTTCGACGACTGCTGGAATCCCAATTACCAGGCAGGGAAACAACCCGATCCGAAACCGGGAGTTCATAATTCAGGATGGGTACGCGACCCCGGCGACCTCCTTTATCGCGACTCCACCCTGGTAGTCCTCCTAGAGCGCTACGTGAAAGATGTACTGTTAACTTTCAAGGATGACCTGCGCATCGCAATGTGGGACCTGTATAACGAACCGGGTAACTCGGGGTACGGCAATCAATCGATGCCCCTGTTGCAGAAGGTATTTGCCTGGGGATGGGAAATCAGACCCTCGCAACCCCTGACTGCCGGAGTCTGGAACAAAAACCTCGCCGACCTGAATGTTTTCCAACTGGCAAACTCCGACATCATCACCTATCACAATTACAGTGGTCCCGAACAACACCAGGAAGCCATCGACACGCTGAAAAAATACGGACGGCCGCTGGTGTGTACCGAATACATGGCCCGGCGCAACAACAGCTATTTCCAGAATATCATGCCGATCCTCAAGAATGAAAATATCGGCGCCATCAACTGGGGTCTGGTTTCCGGAAAATCGAACACCAAATATGCC
>CAZLDP010000053.1:0-10685 GCA_964558145.1 uncultured Prolixibacteraceae bacterium
GACCAAAGGGGTTTTCCCGATTAATCTGTTGATATCCTGGTGAATTTCCATACTGCTTCTTTTTGATTTCACTATAAAGTTAACCCGGTTTTAGAATTATCCTACCCATTCCCTGATAATTTGCAGGGCACGCTGCATTCTTTCCTCACCCTGACCTCTAACTTTCCGGTAATAACATCCATACTGCTGAAGATTATTCCGGTATATACCGGAGAGCACTTCCCGCATGGGACCTCCATTTTCCCTCAAACGATCGGCTTCCCAGGGGAGATCGGTATCACATAGGAGGAAAAGAGCCCCGGACAGGGAGGCGAGGGCATTATGAATCCACTCCGGAGCCGCCCCATACACCACTTCAAACCAAACCTTGGTGATGATCAGCCATGTGTCAAAGATAACCAATCCGGTTTTCATGGTACAGGCCGCCTCCATTTGTTCCTTTTGTACTTGGGCAATATGAACTACATCTTCCCGGCCATACGGGACTCCCGTTCTCTCCAGATATTCCCTGGCATATTCCGGAAAGAGAGGCGCTGAAAAATAGGAGGCGAGTTGTCTGCCTAATTCCGACTTGCCGGTCGATTCAGCCCCTGTGATCACGATAATCCGGGGTCGTTTAATGGCGAACATATTCTGTTTTTTCAACTGATTTCTTCCATTCGAAATATCCGTAAAAGGCGAGTACGGTGTAAACCAGATAGAGCAGGGAGGTGGGAATCAATCCCCGGTAGATATAGAGTCCGGCGGCAGCAAAATCAGCAATGATCCAGATGATCCAGTTGAAGAGTATTTTACGGGCCATCAACCAGGTAGCCAGAATGCTCAGCGCTGTGGTTGAGGCATCCATCAAAGGGACGGGAGAATCGGTGTATTCCGACAAGATGTAATAAATGGTTCCTGTCAGGGGAACCAGGATTGCCCCCAATTTAATTCCCAGTGAAGGGGACATCCTTCGCACAGGAAGATGCCCCTCAGGAGATTCTCGTTTGCCTTTGAGCCAATAATACCATCCGTAGAAACCTATTCCTACATAGTAGAACTGCAAAAGGGCGTTGGCATAGATCCGGGCCTGGAAAAAAACAATCACAAACAGGATGGAGGAAATGATACCTGCCGGCCAGGTGAAGATTCGCTGTTTGACTGATAGGAGGATATAAACCAATCCCAGGATTGTTCCCAGGATTTCTGTCAGATGGGCGGAAAGCCATAATAGAACCAGCTCAGCCATCTTCCGGAGTTATTCGGTGGAAAGCAAAAGCTGTTTGAAAAGCTTGGGATTGCTGATCAGATCAAGCGCTTTCAGTAGGGTGGGGTCATCCTGGTTGTAAATCTGATAGAAATAGTCCTTAGAATAAATGTCCCTGGCAATCAATGCTTTCATCTCTTTCTTGATCGTGGAACCGGTGAATTGGATACTCTCCTGATCGCGGGGTATCTCTTTTTTGATTCCTTCTTCAACGATGTCTTCCAACATGTCGTCGCCGGGAACGAAATGTTGCCGGAACTGTTCGAAGGTGGGGTATTCCTTTAAAATCCTGTCGCGGTGATGGTCGATATAATCAAGGATGTAGTTGTAGACGATATTGTTGCGCTGCAGCCGGTTGTAATAGCGGTAAAGTGCCGAAGTATCCAAAGGAACAAAAATGTCGGGCATTATTCCCCCTCCACCGTATACGGTTCTGCCGCTTCCGAGGGTCTTGTATTTCAGGGAATCGGGAAAACTGATACTGTCGGCGTGAAACATCTCACCTCTTTCTATTCGTTTCTGGTTGTCGGTGCGGTATTCTTCGATCCCGCCTTCGTAAGGTTTCTGAATACAGCGTCCACTGGGTGTATAGTAATGGGCAATGGTCAGCCTGACCATCGAACCATCGTTCAGGTTAAAGGGTTGCTGAACAAGTCCTTTCCCAAACGATCTGCGGCCTACAATCAGTCCGCGATCCCAGTCCTGGATGGCTCCGGCCAGAATTTCACTGGCAGAGGCCGATCCCTCATTGATTAGAATAATAAGCCGGCCCTCCTCAAATGATCCGCTGTTGGTTGCCAGATAAACTTTTTTGGGATTTTTCAATCCTTCGGTGTAAACAATCAGTCGGTTGGCAGGCAGAAACTCTTCCGCAAGGTCAGTGGATGCTTTCAGATAACCTCCTCCGTTGTTCCTGAGATCCAGTATCAGGTTTTTCAGTTTTTCCTTTTTCAGCGCAGACATGGCGGCACTAAATTCTTCCGATGTCGTGGCAGAAAATCGGTTCAGCTTGATATACCCGGTCTCTTTATCCAGCATGTAAGCAGCATCGAGACTGTTTATTGGGATTTTATCACGGATGATGGTAAAATCGAGCAGTTCTTTCTGGTATTTGCGCTGTACCTTCAGTTCAACCTTGGTGCCTTTCTCTCCCCTGAGTTTGTTAAAAACGTCGTTGTTGGTCATGCCTATTCCTGCGACAAGGACCCCATCGATGTACACTATCCGGTCACCTGCCATGATCCCTATTTTCTCGGAAGGACCTCCCGGTACGGTCGAGGTTACCAGCAAGGTATCCCTGAACAGGTTGAATGTAATCCCGATCCCCTCGAAATTCCCTTTCAGGGGTTCATTCATTTTTGCAACCTCTTCTTTGGAAATATAAACCGAATGCGGATCGAGCTCCTGAAGAAGGGATACGATCGCTTTTTCGGTCAGTCTGTCTATGTTGGTGGTATCCACGTAATAGGATTCGACGAGCCGGAGTAATCTACCGAATTTTAGGGTATTCTCCTGTGATTTCTGGGCAATGGCTGAGAAAAACGGGATAAAGGAGAGAAAAATCGTGAAGGCCAGTGATTTACAGAAGAAACGTTTCATTATTTCTGGTGATATTAATAAGTTAATGATACCGAAGCTGTTTCAAAACCCTGAACAGTCATTGAAGGTTCTACGAATACCATGCCAACCGGAATTTCAGGTTTACATTCTTATTCCCATTCGATGGTGGCAGGAGGTTTGGAACTGATATCGTAAACGACCCGGTTAATCCCCTTCACCTTATTAATGATTTCATTCGACATTCTGGCTAAAAAGTCATAAGGAAGATGAACCCAGTCGGCGGTCATGGCATCGGTGGAGGCGACTGCCCGCAGCACTACACAATTTTCGTAGGTGCGTTCATCCCCCATGACTCCGACCGACCGTACAGGAAGCAGGATGACCCCTGCCTGCCAAACCTTGTCGTAAAGTCCCCATTCTTTCAGCCCTGCGATAAAAATGGCATCGGCTTCCTGGAGAATCGCGACTTTCTCAGGGGTGACCTCTCCGAGTATCCTGATTCCCAGTCCGGGGCCGGGAAAAGGATGCCTTTTGAGGAACTCTTGTTTCAAACCAAGGGCTTTCCCAACCCGTCGGACCTCGTCTTTGAAAAGGGGTCTGAGTGGTTCAACGATCTTCAGATTCATTTTTTCGGGCAAGCCCCCCACATTGTGGTGCGATTTAATGGTGGCAGAAGGTCCGTTGACCGATACCGATTCAATCACGTCGGGATAGATAGTCCCCTGGGCCAGCCACTTTACATCCTGAATTTGATGGGCTTCCGCCTCGAAGACTTCAATGAAGTTCCGGCCAATAATCTTTCTTTTTTCTTCCGGATCGGTGATCCCTTTCAGATCGTCATAAAACCGGGCACGGGCATCAACTCCGACCACGTGCAATCCCATGTCGCTGTACGATGCCATCACCTGTTCAAATTCATTTTTCCGGAGAAGGCCATGGTCGACGAAAATACAGGTGAGGTTATTCTCAATGGCTTTATGGAGCAACATTCCTGTAACTGAGGAATCCACACCCCCCGACAATCCCAGAACAACCCTGTCGTTACCAAGTTTCTGCTTCAGCTCCCTGATCGTGCTTTCGATAAACGATTCCGGTGTCCATTGGTTTTTACATCCGCAGATTTCGTGAATAAAATTGGCAAGCAGCAGCATCCCATGCGTGGTGTGGTATACTTCGGGATGAAATTGAATTCCCCAGCTCTGCTCACCGTCGATCTTAAAACCGGCGTAGCGGACATCTTCTGTGGATGCAATGGTTTGATAGCCTTCGGGGAGTCTTACAATGGTATCACCATGTGACATCCACACCTGGGTGTGCGGGGGGATCTCCCTGAAAAGCAAACACTCCTGGCTGGTGTAGTCCAGTTCTGCCCGTCCGTATTCCCGTGAATCGGACGCGGCAACCTCTCCCCCGAAATAATGGACCAGGAATTGGGCCCCATAACAGACCCCGAGTAGGGGAATTTTGCCTTTTATGGCGCTCAAGT
Organism: uncultured Prolixibacteraceae bacterium; assembly: GCA_964558145.1. GTDB lineage: Bacteria > Bacteroidota > Bacteroidia > Bacteroidales > Prolixibacteraceae > UBA1413. Next base: position 4,293 of record CAZLDP010000053.1, read on the forward strand.
CGGGAACTGGCGCCATCCTGTCACGAACTGAAAAAGGACTGCCGGATAGGATTACCCCTTTGACACTTTTGTCAATATCCGGGAAATGGTGGTGGGGTGGATTTCACAATACACGTTCAACTCGCGGATACGACGGCCAATCAACTGAGTATATTGGGATCCGAAGTCAAGAATTAAAATTTTTTCCTGCATTTTCGCTTTGGTAATCAATTGCGCAAATATATCGCAACATGACAGAACTACAAAAATATTCCTGCCTGAGTGGTACAATTTAACTTGGAATACGTACTTGAGAAAGAGGGAACTGAAGTCCGGAACGATTCATTGAAATTTATAATTGTTACTTTTGTCCATAAAATGTTCTATTTTTAAATTGTATAAAACTGATGGGTGTGATTTCGCGTACACTTCTTTTTCTAATGGTATGGCTCAGCGTGGTCAACGCTGTTTATGCGCAGGAGCCTGACGTACCCGGGCAGATTGTGGAAGGCGGGAAGACCTTTTTGGTGCATCAGGTAAAGGCAGGAGAAACACTTTTTTCGATAGGCAGGAAGTACCAAGTGGACCGTGAGGTGATTGTCCAGCACAATCCCGGCGCTGCTGACGGACTCAGAACGGGTGAAAAACTGAAAATCCCGGTCGATGCCCTGAACAAAGAAGAGGCCGGTTCCCGTCAGGTCACTGAGGAGGTGCGTATCCTCAAACACAAGGTACAACGGAAAGAGACATTTTATTTTATCTCCCGCAAATACGGAATTACCATCGATGATATTCTGGCCTATAATCCGGGGATTTCCCAGTTGAGAAAAGGGGACGTCCTCCGGATTCCCCAATGGGATCATGGCGGTACAGCAAGGGCACAGGTGCCCCTTCAATCAGACGCAACCGTGACACATTGGGTTCAGCCCGGCGAAACGCTCTTTTCGATATCCAGAAAGTATGGGGTTACTGTGGCCTCCATCCTTGATGAAGATCCTGACGCTGAAAAGCTGAAGCCGGGGATGAGACTGACTATCAGGGGAGGAAACAATAAACATGAAAGTTCAGAAAGCAAAAAGGAAAATTTCATTGAACATACCATTATTCAGGGTGAAACATTGTATGCAGTATGCAGAAAGTACCAGGTGACTGCTGAACGGATTCTGGAATTAAATCCCGGATTAAACAAATCCTTCAAGGCAGGCGCTGTCATCCTTATCCCTGAGAGGGCGGTTGAGCTGCAACAGGAAATGGCCGGGGAGAAATCCTCCCTGATATGGCATGTAGTGGTTCAGGGTGAAACGTTATACAGCATATCAAAACTTTACGATATTGCAATTCCTGATCTGGTTAAAAGTAATCCGGTTCTGGAATCCAGGACACCCCGTACCGGGGATACCCTCCGCATTGCTCTTGCCGCAAATGGGGCAGTACCAGTGAAAGAAGAACACAAAATGGCCGTTTCGGAAATCGAATGTTTGGAGGTCATGCGTTCCCAGTCGGCGAAAAACCGGGTAAGGATTGCCCTGTTATTGCCGGTCATGCTGGAAAACAATCTCCATCTGAATGCTGAATATCTTTCAAGTAAAAAAAATGTAGATTCCGGAACTGAAACTGAGGTGTCAGATGTCAATCTTCCTTCTAAAAAGGAGAGCTTCATTCAGTTTCATGGAAGCAGTGAAAATTTCATCCATTTTTACGAAGGGGCTTTGCTGGCGGTAGATTCGTTGGTTGCGAGCGGAATTAACGTCGACCTGAAAGTGTATGATACGGAACAAAGGACATCAAAAGTCTCTTCCTTGGTATCTTCCGGAGCGCTCGGCAATGCAGACCTGATCATTGGGCCCGTTTTCCCGGAACAGCAAAAGGCGATTTCCGCTTATGCTTTGAAAAAGGGGATCCCGGTAATCTCGCCCCTTTCAGCCTCTGATGAGGTAACCAGTCAAAATCCCTGGTTTTTTCAGATCAATCCTGCCAGAGATTACATGGCTAGGAAAAGAGACAGTTATATCATTTCATCATTTCGCAACAGCAATGTGCTGGTGCTTCAGACCAACAGCAGGTCGGACGATGCGGACCGGGAAGCCGGGTATCTGAAGGAGGAACTTCACAGGAGGGAGGGAGATGCCTGGGGCACCACGGTCAGGATTTTAGACTACCGCCAGGAGGGATTTTCAGGCTTGAAGAATGCCTTGTCGAAGGAACGGAAAAATGTAGTGGTCATTCCTTCCGACAATGAAGCGGAAGTGAGTGTGGCCGTGTCAAATATTAAAGCGCTGGCTGCTGAATTTGATATCATCCTTGTGGGATCGAACCGTTTTCCACAGTTTGACAGCATCAATCCTGACCATTTTCACCAAGGCAGGCTGGAATTTCTAACTCCTTACTGGCCCGATTTTTCAAAACCTGTAGCCCGTTCCTTTGTTTATAAATTCCGTTCCCAGTTTAAATCAGAACCGAACCAGTTCAGTATGCAGGGATATGATGTGGTTTTCTTTATCGCCAAAGCGATCCATGATTTTGGCCCCGATTTCCGCAACTGTATCCCCTTTGCATCTGCTGAACTGGTACAGGGTAATTATCACTTCGAACAGGTAAGTGCAGGTGGTTTTGTCAATGACGGATTAAACGTAATCCAATATACCCCCCAGTTCCAGGTGGTTAAAAAGATGACCTTTTATAAATAACCCTAAGCTGTAACAAAGGGGAATCAGATCAGTGACAAAGGATTGATTCAACCGGCAGAACCCGCCTGCGGGTGGGTCGCCGCTTTAAAGGGGCATTTCATCGAACGATTTTCTAATTCGGCTTAGTGCGTCGGCCATCTGTTCCTCATTGATCACCAAGGGAGGAGTAAACCGGATAATATGCTGATGGGTAGGTTTGGCTATTACTCCGTTCTCCTTCATCTTCAGGCATATATCCCATGCAGAACAGGTGAGGCCTGGCTTGATGACCACTGCATTGAGGAGTCCTTTCCCTCTGACCTTTTCGATCAAGGGTGAATGAACCGACTTCATCTCTTCCCTGAATATCTCTCCCATTTTTTCAGCGTTTTCAGCCAGTTTTTCCTTCCTGATCACATCAAGGGCTGCCATTGACACCGCCGAAGCCACCGGATTTCCTCCATAGGTGCTTCCATGTTCTCCGGGTTTGATGGTCAGCATGATCTCATCATCGGCGAGTACGCACGACACCGGGAAAGTACCGCCTGAAAGGGCTTTCCCCAATACCAGAATGTCGGGCCTTACGTTTTCGTGGTCACAGGCTAACATTTTCCCTGTCCTTGCCAGTCCGGTCTGCACTTCATCGGCAATAAACAGCACATTGTATTTCCGGCACAGGGCGGCTGCACGGGCTAGGTAACCCTCCTCCGGCACATATACCCCGGCCTCAGCCTGAATAGGTTCCACAAGGAAACCTGCCACATCCGGGTCCTTCAGAACTTTCTCCAGCGCTTCCGGATCGTTGTAAGGGACGTTAATAAACCCTGGGGTGTAAGGGCCATAATCGTTGTAAGCATCCGGATCGGACGACATCGAGATGATGGTGATGGTCCGGCCATGAAAATTGCCGTTACAAACGACAATCTTCGCCTGGTTACGGGGAATACCCTTGACCTTGTAGGCCCATTTGCGACATAACTTGAGGGCTGTTTCATCGGCTTCGGCCCCTGAATTCATGGGTAGCATCCGGTCATAGCCGAACAACCGGGTCATATATTCTTCCCATTCACCCAAAATACTGTTGTAAAACGCCCTGGATGTCAGCGTAAGTTTGGCAGCCTGCTCAGTCATGGCCCTGATAATTTCGGGATGACAGTGTCCCTGGTTCACCGCAGAGTAGGCAGCCAGAAAGTCGTAATATCTTTTACCTTCCACATCCCAGACATAAACTCCTTCTCCCCGGTCAAGAACTACGGGCAGAGGATGATAGTTGTGCGCTCCGAAACGCTCTTCCCTTTGGATATAGTCAACTGTTTTCATAAATCATGTTTTTAAATTCTATTGCAGATTTAAGGTTTTCATTTCAAATCAGACACGATTTTTATCACCGTGGCACATGTTATAAAATATGCTTTATTTGACAAACCTGACAATCAGTGCTTCGGCGAAGAGGAAAAGCAACGCCCCTGCCAGAAACCATTTCCAGAGTTTTTTCCCATTCTGAATTTCAGCAAAGATCTCAGTAAAATTTCTATCTTCTCCTTCAATCACCTGATACTGTTTCAGGTTGTACTTTTCAATTTCGGCTTTCAATTCGCGGATTCCGAGGAACTTCATCAGCGACTCTTTCCGGTCATAGTTCATCGACAGGGTTGCCGCCAATTCCCCGTTCGTCCTGATCAGGTAATGACCCGCTTCATTGAAGTAGTCAGAAAAGTGGATTCTGATCCGGTTTCCCTCCCCCGGTGTGACTTCGGGGATAAATTCCCTGCCTGAAGCGGAGGAGATCGCAGAGAGTGTCAGAGGGTCGTGGGAGTTTTGCCGCGAAAGCGAGGCATAATAGCTCCCCCCAATGGAATAGGCGATTTTTTGACGGGGAAGGCTGTTGATCGCCAACCCGTAAAGAGTGGGGACAAACAGGATGTCACGGGCAAATTCATCATTTTGTGCCGACAGGGGGAAGCTGAAGACAACCAGGTTCCCATCCCCGGCAGACTGGACCGATACTGCTTTAGCACCGTTCCGGAACCACAACAACCTGGCTTCAGCAATCCTGGTATCTTCACTGAAACTGAAATTCCCATGGATCTGAGGAAACTCCGGATCATCGGAAGTATTGCTGAAAACCTGGTCAAAGACCGGGTTGTCCCAATCGATACCCGATATTACCTTGCGGGCGGTATCCAATCCAACAATGCGGTTAGCGCCCATCATTCCCAGGAAGTGGTTGTAACTCTCGATTTTCCCGTTATATTCAGGAAAAAAGACCACTGTGCTTCCGTTCAGTACACTCTTTTTCAATTCACTTGCCAGGCCTGAGCTGATTTCACGAAGATTCAGCAGAAAAATGGTATTGCAGGTTCCGAGCCCGCTCACCTGCAGGTTTGTAACCTGTGCTTCATCGAAACGGATATAGTCATCATCGCCGAACAGCGCTCTGAGGTAGGGGAGACCACCCATCCCTCCGTCGGGTTTGTCGAAAATTGCCAGGGTGTGCAGGAACGGCTCCACTTTGTAACTCACATAATAGGCGTTGTCGTGAATGATCGGGAAATCGGTAATTTCGGCATGCCCGGTTTGAAATCCACTGCGAAGGTTGGTGTATTTCAGCTCAACCACCTCTTCGCCACCGGCGTCAATATTGAAATTTCCAAGGGCTTTCAGACTGTCGTTCAGGAAAAACTTCACGGGAAGATTCTGGTAAGCTTCCGTGGAAGCGTTGACAATCCTGATCTTCACTTTTTCTTCTTGTCCTACCTTGTGGGCAGGGAAATCCATCCAGCAGGAGTCGATGTACAGATTGCCGGTCTTCGCCGGTGTCAGGGGGAGCAGATACGCAGAGAGCGTTGTGTCGGGGGAAAAATTGTTAAAATCGGCGCTTCCTGTCTGAAAATCGCTCAAATAAAAGAGGGTATATCCCTCTTCACTCCCGCTGTCCGGATCGGGAAGAGCCATCAAATTGTGGATGGCTGAAAGCGGAACTGACCTTGACGACAGTTCGACCTCACTCACCCGGGCTATAAACTGATCTTTGTTGAAGAGATGGCGGTGGGCTGGCTCCAGGTCGTTGGTGATAATTTTGAAACGGGTGCCTTCAGGGTAAGCAGCAGCAATATCCAGAGCCTTGTTTTTTGCCGCATCCAGTAACTGTCCACTCGATGACTGTGCGTTCATACTGAATGAATTGTCGATGTAAACGGCTACATGGTCTCCCTTTATGCGGTTGTTGTGGTGACCCGAAGGAAGGTAAGGCTGGGCAAAGGTGAAGACCAGACATGCCATGGCCAAAATGCGGGTTAAAAGAAGAAGCAAGTTCCTGAGCCTCGATTTTCTTGTGCTCTCTTTTTTTATGTTCTTCAAGTAGTCGACATTGCTGAAATAAACCGTGGTGTAACGCCTGAAACTGAACAGATGGATCAGTACCGGTATGACAAGGGTAAGAAGCGCATATAAAAAGGTTGGATAAAGGAATTTCATACTTTCAGCAAGCTGTGAATTGATGACAAAAATAACATTTTCTTTTTGCCTTCCTTCATCCAAGGATTTGGAGACGCTCTCAGGAATGAGGACGCATCTGATCAGAACATGGGGAAAGCAGTACCCTATCCTCAATCCTCAGCGGACTTATACCCCTATCAGCTTTTATCCGGATGGTGAACTCCGGCGGCTGATGAACGTGGCCACCCTCGTCAGGCGAGGATTTAAGATTTCAAAAATTGCGGCAAAGGGCTATTTCAAACCCGTGATG
>CAZLDP010000054.1:0-10488 GCA_964558145.1 uncultured Prolixibacteraceae bacterium
GCGTTCTCCAGCAGGTTGCCCATCAGTTCCTGCAGGTCGGTCAAGTGAAAGGCAACCCCCTGGTCGATGATTCCCTTCCCTTCCGTCAATCGTTTCGAAATGGGAAACCGGCGGGTCGCCCCGTTTTTTCCCTTAATCACAAAGGGTTCTCCTTCGGGGATATTCCTGGCGAGCAGGGAGCCCACCTGTACGGTACCCCTGGGTACATCAAAGCCCATTGTCTCCTGTTTGGGCAGAAACCGCTGGATGGCTTCATCTTTGTACCCCACGGCCACAATCTGGTGACGCGACCCGTTGGGATCGGTCCATTCAGGTACCCTGAACTGAAGGATTCCCGTCAGGTGCCGCACTGCGTCAAAGCTCTTCGAGGCAGCCAGGCTGTCGACATAACTTTCGGGAAAGAGAGGGGTGTCGTTCACCGAATAGAAATCGATCAGGTTGGTACCCCGTGGGAAAATGTACAGGTTGAGTCCCTGCTCACGCATGATCTTCCGGGTTTCATTTTCACTGGCTTTACTCAGGGTGAAAACGGCTGTCGATACCGCAGAGGCTACAATGACGGTAAGCAGAATCACCAGCGAGTTGATTTTACGGTACCATAGCTCTTTCCATACCAGTCGGACAAGGTTCATAAAGCTTTCTTTTTTTTGTTTTTGTGAAGGATATACACGGTAAGGAACGAAACAAGCAGAAGGAGGACAGCGCCTGTAGCAAAAAGGGAGCAGGAGAGCGAATGGTCTTCCTTCATCTCCATTTTGGGTGGCTGCCAGGTGTTGAGCCCCTCTTTCTGGTCGGTGAGCCATTTGGGAAGGGGTCTTGCCTCCAGCGAATCGTATGAAATGGAATCTCCCTGCATGTCAGTGGTGGATCAGATGGGGGTTTTCATCGAGGATTTTATTCACCCTGGCGGGGCGGGGATCTTTCCACGAAGTGTCGATCAGGATGTTGATCCCCGGTAAGGCGTCTTTGATGACGCAACTGCAGTCGGCAGTGAAAAAGTCGATCATCAGTCCGATGTTCTCCCCGGTGATGCCCCGGTTTAGCAGGGGTTCCAACACGCGAAACCTGCCGAAAACGCCGAAAAGCATGGGCTCATGAATCGCTTTGAGGTCCTCTTCGGTGTGGAGGAGCATCTGTACGAAATGGTGTTCTGCCGCATCGTTCCGCTCCACCACAGTCAGGGCAATGAGGCTGCTGAAGGGTGACGCGGCGATACTTTTCCGTACCACCTGCAGTTGGGCTTCATCTTTTTCCTTGTTTCCTGAGGTGAGGTAAACCATGGCGCAGAGTTGGCCATCCATCAGTTCTGAGGCGATTTGTTTCCGCAGCGGCGAACTGGTGATCCCCTTCATTTGGGAGGGGTCGTCATAGGTTGCCACAAGCCGGTTGTCGTAATAAAGCGCATAGGAAAGGGGTTTCCCATCATCTTTCCGTACCTCCCTGAAGATTAGATTGGCACGGTGCGATTGCTCTTCCAGTTCCCGGTGCAACTGCTTTGCTGTTTCGGGGATCGCCCCGTTGTGGTAGCAAACCAGGAGGTAACGGCCTGCCGGCGAGTTCAGTAACACCCATTCCGACACCTTGGTGGTGCAGGCCAGGCAGAGGAGAGCTGCCATGATCACTATTATTTGTTCCCAACGATTCATCGTTTCATTTTAGGGAGTGGCAGAATCGGTTTCCCTGATCAGTTCCATCCCGGAAATCAGGGTATTCCCCTGGGTGGGTGTCAATTCCAGTTTTAGGGTCTTCCCGGCTTTGATACCGTGGAAGGTCAGGACTATCTCCCTGTCGGGTTTCCCTGATACCCCAGCGATATCGAAATGGCGGTATACCTCTTTCCCTTGGAGGGAGATGTTGAACACCCTTTCGCCGGGGCGAAGATTGTCGAGTTCCGCAAAATAGAGTTTCACAGTAAATTCCTGATCTACGGCAGGAGTCGCTTTGGTGAGGGTAACTTCCAGGGAGCGGATCCCTTCGAGACCACTGGCGCTCACCCAGGGAGTCTTCTCCGACACCACCATGAAGGGTTCCTTCCTGATCTTCCGGAATCCAGCCGTGTCGAGGCGGATATCGATGCCGGGAGGTATCCCCGACACCGGTGGATATTCAAACCAGAGCACCTCGTCGGGGGAACTCCGGTCGCCCGGGGCATTGAAGTTAAGCCCCAGATTTTGGATGGGGTTGCCGTTCCAGGTATAGTTGCTGTTGGTCCAGTATGCCATCCAGGGCATGTGGATCAGGGCCAGGGAGGTCTGGTTCTGGTAGGGACAATGACAGGTCCGGGTGTAATCGGGCGAGTTAAGCACGCCATCGGCGGCGATCAGGTTGGTGGAGCATCCCGGCTTCCAGCCTCCCAGGCTGCCAGTGCCTTCAAACGATTCGAGGTTGACGAACCCCGCTGAGGCGGACCGGAAGGTGAGCAGGTGTTCGCTTGCCGAAACGATGCCGCATCCGTATTCCCGTTTGAAACTCCACTTTAGCTCTTCCCCGGTGACAGGATCCCTCTCCATCACCGGATCTCCTGTAAGCAGATGAAAAGCTTCCCCGTTGGTGTAGATCCTGTCGTGGTGGATGATGGGGGGATTTGCATACCGGAATTCCCGGTCCCATATTTTTTCACGGGTGCCCGTGTCGAAGGCAATCATTCGCCGTCCCTCCTCCCCGTTGAGCATGTCACGCGAGGGGCGAGTGGCCTGCAGCAGGAGTTTGTGCTGTTCCGAATAGCCAAGCCAGGTACCGAACACGTCGGTCGTCGTTTCGTAGAGGATTTCGCCCGTGGCTGCCCTGATGTATAGCAGCCGTGAACCGTCGGGGGGATCCTCCCCTCGTCTGCGCAACTTTGTCTCAAGATACTGGGGCAGCTTGTCGAGACAAAAGAGAATGCTGTCGCCGGCAATCACTGCGTTGTGAAGGAATCCATGGTTGGCTTTCATCCGCCAAAGTATCTTCCCGCTGAAACGGTCCATTACCATGAGTTCCCTGCTGGCGCTCAGGTTGTAATCGGTGTATTTGGGATTCTTGATCCGAATGGAGTCGTTCTCGAGTCCGGGGAATTGGGCGAAATTGTTGCCTAATATCAACAGGTTGTCATAGACGCCGATGTAACCCAGTTCCTTAGTGCTGTCGTCGCCGGTCTCAAATACCCGGGCGATCTCTCCGGTCCGGATATCGATGAGGTTGCACCGGTTTCCTTCGATGAGGTAGACGAATTCTTTGGTAGCGATGAAGTTGGTTCCCCGTGCGTTGGACCCGGGAAGGTGTACCTGGTTGTACTTCGGATCGAGGGGAGTCTCCTCGTCGTAGGTCTCATCGTAGTAAACCAGCCACGAGTCGTCCATCAGCTTTTCGAACTCCCTTTTCCAGAGGACCCTGCCGGTGTAAACGTCGCGTGCGCTGAGGCTGTTGATGCCCTGGATGATCAGCCTGCCGTCGATCACCTGTTCACCTGGTCCGTGGCCATGACGCGGGAGTACGTCGGTATGGGAATTTCCGCCGAACCACAACACCCCCAGGGGTGCTTTCACCAGTTGGTCGTCCGATTTCACGGTGTTGGCAATGTCGCCGTAGTTGTGGGTCCACGGGGCCGAACCTTCGAGCGGACCGGTGCGCGTGATCAGCGAATAGGTATTTTCTTCACGGAATACTGCATTTTCAGGGTGCAACTCCCTGAAGCGCTTCATCACTTCCCTGCGCTCTCTGTTCCCCATAAGCAACAGGATGGATCCGTCGTAAGGCCGGGTAGTTTCGTAAAGCTGCGCCAGCAGGTCTCTGTCGCCATATCCGGTATAAAATGGGTCGGTGATCACAATGAGCGAAGCGAAATATTTGGGAAATGAGGGAAACCCTCCCTCGTAAGGGAGGAAATGGATCCGTTCGGCAGGGATGCCGGCCCTGTCGTATTGTTCGCGCAGGCGGTTAATCCGTCCTGCATCTTTGTCGTAGACGACCAACCTGAGCGAGGTGGTTTCCAGGAGTCCGGCAACCACCTGGGGATCTCTAGCTCCCATCACCAGTCCATATCCTTCGGTTACCGCAGCTTGGGGGATGGCAGGATGGATTTTCAGGCAACTTTTTCTCAGGAGAGTGACTGCGGGGATAAGAACTTTCACCTTTTTTACCGGGGTATTTCCGAAAACCATCAGCGTGCCATCGCCGGTGACGGCAATCAGTTTACCGCGGGCAGCCACAAGCCTTTCCACGCCCTTTTCCACAGGGAAGAACCATTGCACTTCCGGTTTTTGTCCCGGCAGGAGCCTGATTGCCCTGATTCCGGTACTGTCGGCTGCATAGAGACAGTCGCCGGCTTTAATCAGGTCATGGGTGGCGGGTATATCAAGCTGCCAAAGGGTATCCGTCAGCAGGCCGGAGCCTGCGTGGAGGGCAGTGATCCGGTTTCCGGAGAAGAAGAGGAGGGAGTCGGTGATCACAGGATACTCCCCAATGGAGGCCTTGATCCGGTCGCCGGTCGCGACATCGTACACCGAAGTCGTCCGACCCCGGTGGTGATTGAAGAAATACCGGTCGTTAGCGCAGGTGAAAGCGCCGCCGCTTTTTCCGCTGGCTGCAAGCTGATAATAGAGTTCTTCGCCGGTATGGCGGTTGAAGGCGGCAGGTACCGAACGGCCTCCGGCTACCAAGAGCCTATGTCCACTCAGCGTGAAGGGACCCTGTGGAGCCACGTAGGCAAATGCAGGCGATTTGTGGGGCTGGAGGATATAGTTGCTGCCGGTGCCCTCATTTTTCCAAATGATAGCTCCGGTGGTGGCATCGAGGGCGTAGATGAAGGTCCCCATCAAGGGGAAAATGCCTGCAGCGGTGTAGAGGATGCCCTCCTGGAGTACAAGGCCTCCCCTTGCCGGCCACATCGAGATAAACCGTTTGTTGCCGAGGAGTTTGTTGCCCGATGGGGCCAGTCCTCTTTTCCAAACCAGCGAGCCGTCGCGGGCGTCGAGACAGTAACAGAAGCCGTCGTCCGATGTGAACCAGATCCTGTCTTCCTTTGCCACTAGGGGTAACCTCACCGGACCGCCGGCAAAAAAGTGCCACCGTTCCTTTCCGGTCTGCAGGTCGAGGGCTGCCACCTTGTCGTGGTCGTTGAATCCGATATAGAGGGTGTTGCCGGCTACAACAGGCTCAAAGATGCGGTCGTACTGCATCAGGTTCTGGTTCAGGGGATCGTCCCATACCGGGGTGCGGGCGCCATAGGTCACCTGCCACTGGAGGTAAAGGGTGGAGGCAAGCTGCTCAGGCGTTGAGGCGGTACGCCCCACATCGTACCGCCACATGGGCCAGTCGTGCGACTGTCCGGAAGCTCCCGGCTGAAATCCTGCAAAAAGGAGCCACCACATGGCCGCCGGTTTACACAACAGATTCCGGCAGCGGATCAGCCTGGAAAGGCTCAATCCCCCAGCCCATGAGCAAAGCGATGTAAACAGTTGGGCCATACAATTGGTTCTGGTGTTGGCTTCAAACGGTGAAATCCAAAAATAGAAAAAAAACAGCCGGATGAGGGGTTGTCCTGCTTCAATCCGGTCAAAAGGGGCAAGGATGCCCGTCCTGACCCGGTCAGTTTGCAAATTCTTAACATTGGCGCTTTTCGGGTCGCTTAGGTGATTTACCCTGCTTTTACCCGAAATATTACGTAATCTTGCACTTGTTTCCAGAATTGGAGAATTTTAATTAAATTGCTGCAATTCACCTGTTTATTTTAATTGAAATGGAATGGTTATCTGCCCTGCTCTTCACTGATGGCATTGCTCGTACGATTTTGCTGTACTCCTTAGCCATAGCGCTGGGGGTTCTTCTGGGAAAAATTAAATTTTTCGGAATCTCCCTGGGCACCACCTTCGTTTTGTTTGTGGGGCTCCTAATTGGTCACCTGGGATTTACAGTCAATCAGGAGGTGGCCGATTTCATCAGGGAATTTGGCTTGATACTTTTCATCTACTCTATCGGGATGCAGGTAGGGCCCGGTTTTTTTTCTTCCTTCAAGCGGGGGGGCATACATCTGAACCTGCTGGCTATGGGAGTGGTGTTAGGTGGGGTAGGAGTTACCATCGCCTTTTACTATCTGATGAACGGGCGGGTGTCGATGCCCATGATGGTGGGGATCATGTCGGGGGCTATTACCAATACCCCGGGGCTGGGTGCTGCGCAGGAAGCGCTGCGTCAGGCCTTTGAAGGGGGACAGATCACCGAAATCCCCCAGATTGCCCTGGGATATGCTGTGGCCTATCCCCTGGGCGTGGTGGGCATCATCTTGTCGATGGTGCTGATCAGGATCTTTTTCAGGATCAAAACCAGCGAGGAGGAGAAAGAGCTTAAGGCTGCCGGTAAACAGATCGGTGAGAAAGTGGAAAAATTCACCCTCAGGCTCACAAATAAAGCAGTTAGCGGCCGGCAGCTCCATGAAATCAAAAAATTAGTGGACCGGAAATTCGTCATCTCGCGGATGATGCGCAATGGCGACTATTTAATTCCCAAAACCGATACTCTTCTGGAGGAGGGCGACTTTCTGCTGGTGATTGCCGCGGTGGCCGACATCGAAGCGGTGACAGTTTTCATCGGTGAGAAGGTGGAGATGGACTGGAAACCTTCGGAAAAGCACCTGGTGTCGAGGAGGATCGTCATCACCCGAGGCGAAATCAATGGGAAGAGTCTGGGATCCCTTCGCCTACGTACCCTCTACGGAGTAAACATCACCCGCGTCCACCGTTCGGGTGTCGACCTGCTGGGGAACCCCAACTTGGCGCTTCAGGTGGGTGACCGTGTGATGGTGGTTGGGGAACTCGAAGATATCGAAAAGGTTGAAAAATTCTTAGGGAATACGCTCAAACGACTGAATGAACCCCATATGATTACCATCTTCTTCGGCATCTTCTTCGGTATTCTGATTGGCAGCATTCCCTTTTTCATCCCGGGAATCCCCATGCCGGTAAAACTGGGTCTGGCCGGCGGACCGCTCATCGTCTCCATCCTGATCGGACGTTTTGGCTACAAATTGAAGCTGATCACCTTTACCACCCAAAGCGCCAACCTGATGCTCCGGGAAATCGGGATCTCTCTTTTCCTCGCCAGTGTGGGCATCACCTCGGGTGGCCGCTTTGCCGAAACGGTTTTCTCAGGCGAAGGATTGCTCTGGGTGGGTATGGGTTTCACCATCACCCTTCTTCCCTTACTGATCATTGGATTTTTTGCCCGTAAATTCTTGAAGATGAACTATTTTTCACTCATCGGACTGTTAGCGGGAAGCACCACCGATCCTCCGGCCCTTTCCTATGCCAGCTCCATAGCCGGTAACGACCAGCCTGCCGTTTCCTATTCCACGGTTTATCCCCTTACCATGTTCCTGAGGGTCATCTTTGCGCAACTGCTGATACTGGCTTTTGTTTAAAGCCTGTTTCAGAGCTCATTCCTTTATTCCACCTTCACCCTGATCCCTTCGGAATGGGCGCCGAACTGCGGGGCATACATACACTGCACACTGGTGATCCCGTTTGAGAAATCACCCCTTTGGGTGGCATGCAACCGGTATTCAAAGACATAACTCCCCTTGGGAAGGTAGTCGATAAAGAAATGGGTGGCCGCATCGCGTACCGACTCGTAGTAGCCCAGTCCGGCCTGCCACCGGTACCCCGACAGGGTATTCACCGGTTCAAAAGCCGAGGCTCGCATGTCTTTCAGGTGGACATATTCCATATTCCGGTCGGTTTTCAGGATCACCCGCACCACTACCTTGTCGCCTATCTTGAGGGGAGTGCTCTCCGTGATCTTTTCCAGTTTAGGCCCTTCCGGGGTGTTCACCTCTTTGAAGAGTTCCTTCGCCAGCGTGAGGGGTGTGGAGGCAGGGGTAATTTTGTCAAGCTGCTCAAAATACTGCCAGTACAAAGCCCCCCAGGCAATGCCCCGGTTGGGATTGCTGACCGTGACCTTTCCCATGGCGGGATTGATTTCCCCGCCCTGCCAACTGGTGGTGAACCAGCCGCTCCCCGGCTCAGGCTGAGGGGCATCGGTGGTGTGGGGATTCACTTCCTTCCCGCCCAAGGTAATGCTCACCGGCCAGCTTTCCGCTAGCAACGGAGTTCCTCTCTTCAGCAACGCGTATACCGCTTCCGCAGTGGCTTTCGTCGACTTCCAGTCCTGTGTCTCCTTCTGTTTCAGCAGCCATACCTTCATCTCATCGACCAGGGCGGCGTCACCCGATATCTCTTCATACGCCTCGATGAGCAGCGCCTGGGTCTCGATGGGCGCCTCATACCAGAACCATCCCGGTTTGTTGTCGCGCCAGTACATTCCCATCTCCTCACTCCGGAGGGCTGTTTCGCTCAGCGACCGCAGGATAAGCCCCGCCGTACCGGAATCGCCCATCCGGTGCAATGCCAGCGCGGTCATCGCCTTCAGATAAACCGAACGCTCCTTCCAGCCTTTGGCCGCCTGTGACGAGTAATACGCGACCATCTCTTTCATCTCTTCGCCAAAGGGGTGAGAGGTGAGGAAAAAACTGCGGGCATAGAGGTAGTGGAGCTCATCGGGACCTGTGATATCCTTGCCGGAGGTTCCGGATTGTGCTTCCCGGAATTTGCGATAGGCCTTCAGTTTCTCAGCATCGAGCCAGGCGATGGCTTTGCCTGTCATCGCGGAGAGGGCTGCATCACCTGTGAAATCCGTGCTTCCGAGGCGGGCCAGGTGACCTATCCCGGCAAGGATGTGGCGGGTGATGTAGACACTCTGGGGCATTCCCGGGAACCAGGGCCATCCTCCTTCGGAAGTCTGCATCTCTGTCAGCTTTTTCAGGGCTGTCTGTTGTTCCGCGGCCATCTTCCCCGCATCGAAGAGGAGACCTATACGCTGTTTGCGTTCACTTTCACCGGCTGCATCCCGCACCCAGGGGGTCTCCTGCAGGATGACCGATTTCAGCGCTTCATTCTTTTCGAGGTTCGACTTTAGGGCATCGGGGGCCAGGTTCTTCCAGGCGTCGAAAATCCGCCGGATGGCCGGGTCGCTCTGAGCCAGTGAAGTCGCCAGGGTGTTGGCATAATAACGGCTGAAAACCTGTTCGGCGCACTCATGGGGAGATTCCATCAGGTAAGGCAGCGCCTGAACGGCATACCAGACAGGATTGGAGGAGTATTCCAGGGTGAGGCGGTGGTTCCGAAGCGTGGTGCTCTGGTTGGCCTGATTCACCAGTTTGTCGAAGGTGAAGCTTTTGGCGCTTGTGCCCCTCACCGGCAGAGGGAGCGATTCAGTGACCAGCATGCGGTTGGTGAGGACCGGCAGGGAGGCTTCCTCCCCGTCGGAGAAGTGACCCGCCGTGGCTGTAACCCGGTAGACCACCGCCTGTATACCCGCGGGAACAGTGATTTTCCAATTGACAGCCCCATCCTCTCCCAAGCCGGCACTGAAATGGCGGTCAGGTTCGGTCAGGTTCATCTGCCGGTCGACTGGCGTCATGGTCAGCGCATCGAAGAGCTGGAGGGTGACGGTGCCTTCCAGGGGCTGGTCCGACAGGTTGGATACCCGGGCCGAAAAATCGAGGACATCCCCCTCACGCAAAAACCGGGGTACATTCGGAAATACCATGAGCTCTTTCTGGGTAATGAGCGACTGGTCAATTGTCCCGCTCTTCAGGTCGCGGGTGTGGGCCAGTCCCATCATCCGCCAGCGCGTTAGTGCTTCAGGCATGGAAAACCGGAGAATGGTCTCCCCGTTTTCATTGGTGGCCATCCGGGGAAAGAAAAAGGCAGTCTCCCTGAAGTCGGTGCGGGGTTTCGAGGGGGGAAGGGCTGGGGCGACAGGTTCCTCTGCCTGAGGAAGTTGGCCGGCAATCCGGCCGTTTCCCACCTCGACATCGGCAATGGCTAAGGCAGAAAGGGGCTCTTCCCTTTTTTGAGTGCCAAAAGCGACTATCGTTGCTTCACCCATTTCCTCCCTGGCTGTGGCATAGAATAACTGGTCACCGGGACGGCGACTAATGGATCCGGGTGAAAAAATACCCGTCAACTGCTCATAACTCCGCTGTCGTATGGTATTTTCCTTCCGGGGTGTCCACAGGTTCATCCCGTTGACATTGCCAAAACTCTTCGAAATGTCCCAGCCCGGAATGAGGGTCAGAGGATGATAAAGCGAAAAATACCACTGGAGGGGCGAGAAGATGTCTAACGAGGCATCGTAGAGGGTGGCCATCATTTTCTGCGTGAGCCAAAGGTTTTCATCCTCGTAGCGCATTTCCACGCTGGTATTGCCGCCACCGGTTGCGGCCATAAAGGTCAGGTACTCGGCTGCCGAGGAACGGACAAGGGAAACCTCGGTTTTCTTGCTAGGCTGTGGTGGTTTGCGTGGATTCATGTGTTCGACCTATCCCCGTCAAAGGCTCACGCCAAGCCGAAATACCGCTCAAAGAACGCGGCGAGCTTGTCCAGCACCGTCTGCTTCTTCATGGCATGGCTGTTGTTCTTATTGAACCGTGATACCGGCGGCAGGATTCTGGTG
>CAZLDP010000055.1:0-10414 GCA_964558145.1 uncultured Prolixibacteraceae bacterium
GATGCGTACAATGTCAGGCTGGTTGATGAGGAGGGAAAAGCATTGTTCATTTCTTCGGAGCTCAACTCATTTTCCACCAATTATTCATTTGGAAAAAACAATAACGGATGGCTGACCTCAACCTATCCTACAAATGGACAGCACCTGACCGTAATCGTCAGCGCCTTTCTGTTAGAGAGCGACAGCTCAGGAGGAAGGATTCAGGCAATCTCCCGTGCTGAAGGAGGGATCGTTTGGGGAAACTGACTCCGGATTTCATCAGGGGGTGAAAATCACTGAACTACTCTTCCGGGATTTTTCTTTATAAAATCATTCCAGTTGGTGTAATTTTTTTCTGTGGCAGGTTTCGATTGCTGCAAAAAGTGGCAAATAGCAACTGCCACGGCGTCGGTGGCATCCAATTCCCTGGGGAGGTCGCTTAGCCGGTAGACATTCTTTAAAAAGTAGGCTACCTGCTTTTTACTGGCCCTTCCCATTCCAGTAATGGATTGTTTGACAAGCAGGGGTGCATATTCGAAAACCGGGATGGAGCGTACCAGGCCGGCAGCCATGATAACTCCTTGTGCTCTTCCAAGTTTGAGCATCGACTGAACATTCTTTCCGTAGAAAGGGGCTTCAAGGGCCATAATATCCGGTTTATACTCGTTGATAAGGCTAAGCGCCCTTTCATGAAGATATTTCAGCCGCTGGTAATGGTCATCGAACTTCCCGGGACGGATAATCCCCAATTGTAATATAACCGGTTTGTTTGATTTAACCTCCACCAGCCCATAACCGGTCACTGTGGTGCCAGGGTCGATCCCCAAAATGCGATAGGTAGTGTTATTTGTCATCGGTTGATTTGTTGCACCAGAATTCCTGAAACAATTAACACCAGTCCTGCAACCGTGGTGCCAAGGATTTTTTCTCCCAGTACCCCGGAAATAATTAGCAGGGAGATAAAGGGAGTTATATAGACGAGACTTCCGGTAACTGCATTGTTGCGGCTAAGCTGCATAGCCTTCATCCAGAGAAGATAGGTGATACCTGCTTCGAAAAGTCCGGTATATATAGAAGCCCATAGGGATAAGCTTGCCGGAAATTTGAATTTTCCCCAAAGTGCAAGATAGAGTAACAGATAAAGAAAACCAAACAAAAAGCTGAAGAAAAGCTTTATGGCTTCCGGCCTGTGATCTTTCACGTTGAGTATCCAGTATAATGCCCAGAAAACTGAGCTTCCCAATGCCAGAAAAATCCCGGGGAAACTGGTACTCTTGAATCCGTCGAAACTTCCCTGGGAGGTTAGAATTACGATCCCTGCAAAACTGACTCCCAGGGCTGCAAACTGTTTCCCGGTAATCTTTTGTTTCAGCATGGGAACAGAAAGCAGAGCCAGGGTGAAGGGCCATATCATGTTGAGAGGCTGAGCCAGTTGAGCCGGGAGCAATGAATAAGCCTTGAACAAGATCAGGTAATACGCAAAGGGATTCAGGGCTCCTGTCAGTGCTGACCAGCGTAGTTCCTTGCCTGTAACTTGGAATAACAGCTTATACTGCCCGTTGAAAGCCAGATAAACCATAAAAAAGAGGAGCGAAACCCCGGATGCAATGAAAATAACCTGTTCGGGGCTCATTTCCCGCAAGGCCAGCTTAAAGGCCGTGGCTACGGTTGACCAGATCAGAACCGCTGCCGAAGCATATCCCAAACTTTTTGCTTCCTCTCTCTCCATAAAGGGCGGTTATAAAGTATTTTGCGGCTCTGCCTTCTCAGGGGTATGTCCGGCAGCTTCTCCCTGGAGTTCACGGAAGCGTTTCCGGGCTTCTGAAATATAAATACTCCCCGGGAAACTGAATAGGAGGGTCTTGTACGATTCCGCAGCCTTTTCCTTGTTGTTCAACCGGAACTGATTGATATCTCCCAGGAGGAAAAGGGCATCGTCAGCAAGCAGACCGTCAGGAAACTCATTGACAATCCGTTCAAGGTACCCGGCAGCTTCCGTAAAACGAAGATTTCGCTCCCCAATTCTGGCTTTACGGAAAAGAATGTCATCCACAAGATCATGATAGGGGAAGCTGTTTTCAAGCGAATCGAGAACCCTAAGGGCTTCGTTGTCCTTATTCCGGAAAAATAGCAAATCAGCCCGGGCAAAATAACCCAGTGGGATTTCTGTCGTATCCAGATTTGAGTTGTTCCCGATAAACAGGGAGAGTTCCATGGCATCATTGGCTGTAAGTTTCGATGTGCTTGCTTTCAGTACATCAAGCTGAGCCTTGGCCCAACTAAAATTCCCCATATAATAGCCTAATTTTGCTTTTTTAAGCTTGACCTCGTCGCTGAAACTGTTGTTGCGGTTTGCATCGATCACCTGGGAATAGAGCAGCATGGCCTCCCAGGGATCTCCTGCGTATACATAAATGTCAGCAAGTTCCGTTTTCAGTTCTCCTGCAAGATCGGGTCTGAGAACCGGAATCTTCAGCCCCTTGCCGATAATGGAAATTGCGCTGTCGGGCTGGTCAAGGTAAAATGCCATCAAATGGGCAAACTCCCTGATCAAAGAGACATGCGGATGGGTGTAACCCAGTTCCTGAAGACCTGCGCTGTACTGCTCAGCCACATTGCGGGCCCGCTCGGGATTTTCGGTTTCATTGTTCACAAAATGAAGGTACTCCGCGTGCAATTTACTGGCATAAGCCATAGCCCACGAGGGACTTTCCTTTCCTTTGCCAAGCAAATAGCTGTATGCCGAGGCGGCATCTTCGTAACTCCGGTTGTTAAGCGCCATCGAGGCAAGGGAAAGAATTTGCTGTTCCTCCTGCCTGGTTCGCCGGTCAAGCGCAATCGACTGCCGGAGTGCAGCAGGGAATTGTTTCTCCTGAATGAAAAACCAGATGAGTAACCGGGAATAACTGATTACGCTGGGTTCCGCCTGAATACGCTTGAGCAGCGCACTCCTGAACTCTTCGCTCAGACCATTCTCCACATCCATGTACAAGGCCGAGGTCAGCATGCTCTGCGCTACCGGTAAGTGGTCGGCAGATTCTTTAACCAATTCAAGTAATTCTTCAATTAAGCTGCTGTAATTACGTAAATATAAATAGACTTGCGATAATTCACTATGAAACTTTTCCCCCTCGATTTTCTTTCTTCCCTCCAGAAACACTTTTTCAGCATATTCGTATTCGCTCCATAGCATAAAAACGTTGGCCGTATTGATATATGCACTCTTGTTTTCCGGGATGGACCGGATGGCTTCTTCAAATTTTGCTTTTGCTTCTTCCTGTTTAAGGGCCGATTTCAGTATATGGCCGTAATGAACCAGCATTTCTGGCTGCGGGGTTTTGTTTTTTCTGATCACCTTCCTCACTTCGCTTTCAGCCTCGTCGCTGAACCCAAGCTCAATCAGGCAATGGAGATAAAGTTTGAAATAATAGTTATTGCCGGTGGTTCCGTAAATTTCCCGGAAGAGCGGGGCAGCCTTTGTATAATCCCCTTCTGAAAAATATTTCGAAGCCAGTTGCGAAGTGGTTTGATCCATTCGAACCTGGCTCATGGCAGAATAACCCATCAAGGCAATCCATATGAACAAAAGTTTTTTCACCATACCTTAAATTTTGCCCGTATGAAAAAAAGAGGGCCGTGACCGTTTGACTCATCAGCGCGGCTCATTCCGCTTCAGGCATCCGGACAGCTTCTTTTATCTACGATGCAAAAATAGCACGTTCGGTGAAGGAACTGACACGAGGAGGTGATTATTTCCTGAAGGGGAGGGGTTCCTGTTTTATTCCACCCTCGTGCGAAAAGAGTTGACGGATTAGCTGGTCACGGTAAGAAACACTATTTTTGCAGGAAAAGAGCGTTTATGTCGCACGATTTGACAAACCGGTCACGGCTGCCGGGTTGGATGAAAATGACGATGCCCAGGGGGGAGAGTTATTCCAGGATCAGAAACCTGGTTGAAAAGCACGGGCTTCATACCATCTGTGCCAGCGGAAATTGTCCCAATATCGGGGAATGCTGGAACAGGGGGACCGCTACATTTATGATTTTGGGCGGCATTTGCACGCGCAGTTGCAGGTTTTGCGGAGTCACCAACGGAAAACCGTTTCCTCCCGATGAATCTGAGCCTGAAAAGCTTGCTGAGTCGGTTCGCATCATGGGATTAGACCACTGTGTAATCACCTCAGTGGATCGGGATGACCTGCCCGACCAGGGCGCTGGACTCTGGGCCCGCACAATCAGGGAAGTGAAAAAGATAAATCCACATATCAGAATGGAGGTGCTGATTCCTGATTTCAGGGGGAATACCGACCTGATCAGGCAGGTCATTGATGCCGGACCCGATGTAATTTCCCACAATCTGGAGACGGTGGAACGGCTTACTCCTGAGATCAGGTCGGTGGCGCGTTACCGCCGGAGCCTGGATGTGATCCGGTATCTGGCCGCCGCAGGTATTGTAGCCAAATCGGGCATTATGCTCGGACTGGGTGAAACCAGGGAAGAGGTATTGCAAACAATGGACGATTTGCTGGAAGCCGGTTGTAAAGTATTGACTATCGGGCAGTATCTGGCTCCAACCAAAACCCATATGCCTGTGGCCGCCTATTTTCCGCCTGCTTATTTTGAGGAGTTGAAACAAGAAGGGCTCCTGAAAGGTTTCCGTTTCGTGGAGAGCAGTCCGTTGGTCCGCTCTTCCTATCGCGCCGAAGAACATGTCAATGCTTGAGCAGGCCCGCTGAGGGATGGCGACATTTTGGGAATCGGCACTTAAGTAATCAAGAAGATGGTATGAGGCAGTTCAGGATGGCACAATAGTTGATATAACTATAATAAAACTGGTAGTATCCCGTTTTTTAAATACCCATCAAAACTTCATCGCCATGAAAAAAATTTGGATTCTTACCGCAACCCTGCTGGCCGCAATTTCTTTATCGGCCCAACCCTGTTTTGATCTTGGAGTGAAGGCAGGTTTTACCTCATCTGAACTACAACCGATGCGTGACTGGGACAATGCCTCCAATACGATGAGTTATCATGTGGGCGCTTTTTCCCGGATCGGATGGAGCAGGTTTTTCATCCAGCCTGAGGCCTATTTCAATTCCAGGGGCGGAAAACTGGAATTTGAAGGTAATCCTTCCAATATTTTCAAGGAATTTGATTTCTCCACAGTAGATGTGCCGGTTCTGGCCGGCATAAAACTGGTCAAGGGTGATTTTTTCAATATCAGGGCGATGGGAGGCCCTGTTCTGGGGTTTGTTACCTCGGGAGATGTGGAGCCGCGTCCGGAACCTACCGCAGATTATTTCAGGGATCACTTTTATGGTTGGCAGTACGGTGTAGGTATTGACCTATGGTTCATTACCCTCGATGCCCGAATTGAAAATACGCGCAACAGCGTTTACCAGTCGAGCGATGTTTCTTCCCGGAATAAAGTGTTTATGATCACGGCCGGGATAAAAATCTTTTAATGGCAACTCGATTGTGCCGGTTCACGAAAGTTTATTCTTATAGTCGGCATATCCAAATTCCCTGATCAGCTTGAATTGTCCGTCGTACTGGATTATTCCGATCGAAGGGTGCTTTACGCCATTGAAAAAATTGGTTTTTACCATGGTATAGTGAATCATGTCCTCGAAGATGATCCGGTCGCCTGGTTTCAACTCCCGGTCGAACCACCAGTCGCCTACAAAATCACCGCTCAGGCAACTGTTTCCCCCCAACCGGTACGCTGATTTTCCGGCAACCGGTTCGGACGAAGCGCCGGTTATCCGGGGTTTATAGGGCATCTCAAGGCAGTCGGGCATGTGGGCGGTGAAGGAGACATTGACCATGGCAGTTTTTATTCCTTTATTCTCCACTACGTCCAGCACCTCGGATACAAGTACCCCGGTATCCCAGGCAAAGGCTGATCCCGGTTCAAGGATCACATGTACAGGCCACCTTTTTTTGAAGTCCCTGAGAATTCCAATCAGTTTTTCCACATCGTAACCTTTTCGGGTCATCAGGTGCCCGCCCCCCATGTTAACCCATTTCATCCGGGGAATATATTTTCCGAACCGTTTTTCAAAGGCGACAAGTGTCTTTTCGAGGTCGTCGGCTCCCGATTCGCAAAGGGTATGGAAATGAAGTCCTTCCACTTCCTCAGGAAGAATTTCCGGGAAGGATTCTGCCACGATTCCCAACCGGGAACCTGGTGAACAGGCGTTATAAATCAGTGGTTCCACTTCAGAAAATTCCGGATTCACACGGAGGCCTACCGATATCTTTCCCGAATAGCTTTTTATCTCAGCAATGTGTTTCTCAAACTGGGCTAATGAATTAAAGACGATATGGCTGCTGTACCCCATGATTTCATGAAAATCGGAAGGGAGATAAGCAGGGCAATAGGTATGTGCCCTAACCTTCATCTCTTCATAACAGAGGCGTGCTTCATGAAGGGAACTGGCCGATGCCCCGCTGACAAATTCGCGCATAATGGGAAACACACTCCACATGGAAAAACCCTTGAAGGCCGGGATAATCTCAACCCCGGCTTCGTTTTTCACCCTTTCAATCAGTTTCAGGTTTTCGCGCAGCCTCTTTTCTTCGATGACAAAACAGGGTGAAGGCACCTTGTCGTACAAGTCGGTCATTTAACTCAATTTTTGGAGTTCAGTTGCAATTTTTCCGGCTGTAGTTGCATTGGCAGGTACCAGTGGCAAACGGAGTATATTCTTGCAAACGCCCAGGTAGTTTAACATGGTTTTAATACCGGCAGGATTACCATCGTCGAACTGAAGCCTGAACAGTTCGATCAGTTCAAAGTGAATCCTGCGCGCCTCCTCGTAATGCCCGGAAAGGGCATGGTGGATCAGAGCGCTCATCTTGTGCGGTAACGCATTGGCAATGACGGAAATAATTCCTTCTCCGCCTATCGACAAAATGGGCAATGCCAGCACATCGTCGCCCGATATCAGCCTGAAACGGGAAGGTGTATACTTCACAATACGCGTGATTTGTGAGAGGATACCTGATGCCTCCTTAACTGCTACAATCTTGTCACTGTATTCAGCAAGCCTGATGACGGTTTCTGCTTCCAGGTTGACACCGGTGCGGGTGGGAACATTGTAAAGAACCAGGGGTAGGGGAGTGTGGTTGGCAATTTCGCAAAAATGACGGAATAGTCCTTCCTGATTGGGTTTGTTGTAAAACGGAGTCACCATCAGCAATCCGCTTATCCCTTCCGGATCAAATTTTTCAAGATTCCTGAGCATGGCACGGGTGTTGTTGCCACCCATTCCGACAATCAGGGGTAAACGCCCCTTGTTTTTTTCCTTCACGAAAGCAACGATTTCCTCTTTTTCTTCTTCGCAAAGTACCGGAGTTTCGGCGGTTGTTCCCAAAACCACCAAAAAGTCCATTCCTCCTGCAATCTGGTTCTCTACCAAAACGCCCAGTGCGTCAAAATCAACTTCGGAATTTTCCCTAAACGGAGTGACCAACGCCACTCCTGCTCCTTTAAAATCAAATTTTGTCATGGATGGGCAAATTTCTTTAAGTAATGGATGATTTGTTCTGCCAGATAAAGTGAATCGGGCTGCAAGGTCACATCAACTGACAAATCGTAAAAACCGCTCTTTTCAAGGTCCCACCCAATCTTGAACGAGGCTACGGAAAGGGCAGTGATCACTTCTAACGGATAACATGTTTCGGTGACGACATTGATAAGCAGGTCGAATTTGGTTTGAATGAAAGTCTCCACATTGCCACTGCTGGGAAATCCAAGCCAGTTCAAGTCCTTCCGGGTAAACAGGTTACTTCCGTGATCTTCCTTCAGGTCAGAATAGCAAAGGTTACGCACAATTACTGGCTTGAGCCGGAAAAGATCCTGAAGGAAGTTGAATGCCTTTTCATCCTTCCAGGTCCACAAGATGGCAATTCTTTTTACCTGGTCTAGGGGAATGATCTTCACATTCCGGTTGACAGCGGCTGCTTTTTTTTCAAGTAATCTACGGCTGTATTTCTGTAATACTTTCATCAGTTGGTAAAAATAATAAAAGATTGTCAGTTGGAACCAGTCAGGCCGATCATCTCCAGGAATTCATCTTCGGAGAGAAGGGGAACTTTCAGGTTTCGTGCTTTTTCAAGCTTGCTGGGACCGATGTTTTCTCCTGCAAGCAGAAAACTGGTATTTTTAGAAATAGAACCTGCATTTTTTCCACCGTTTGATTCAATCAGTTCTTTAAGTTCTTCCCGTGAATAGCGGGTAAAGGTGCCTGATATGACGATGGTAACTCCCCTGAGCTTGTTCCCTGCCGGTTTGGAAACTTCCTCCCCGGCGTCGAAGCGGAGACCATACCCCTTCAGCTTTTCAATGATCAGAAGATGTGCTGGATTATCGAAATAGGCACGGACGCTGGATGCGATCCGCTCACCGATCTCCGGAACTTCAGTAAGTTCTTCGATGGTCATGGCCATCAGGCGGTCGATATTTCCTGCTCTGGCAGCCAGAATCCGGGCAACGGTTTCTCCAACAAACCGGATTCCCAAGGCAAACAGAACCCTTCCAAAAGGCACAGTCCTGGAGTTTTCGAGGCTTTTTAAAATCCTTTCTGCCGACTTTTCCCCCATTCTGTCAAGAGGAATTAATTGCTCAGCCGTCAGGGCATATAAGTCGGAAACCTCTCTTACCAGGTTGTTCCGGTAGAGTAGTTCCACCGTTTCACTTCCAAGCCCTTCAATATTCATGGCTTTCCTTGCAATGAAATGTTCAATTTTAGCTTTAATCTGGGGGGGACAACCAGTATCATTGGGACAATAGAATGCCGCTTCTCCTTCGCTTCTGATCAGGCGGGATCCGCATTCGGGACAGTGGGCAATAAACTCTACCGGTTGAGCCATCGGATGTCTTCCGGAGTGATCCACCCCTACTATTTTAGGGATAATTTCACCCCCCTTTTCAACCACGACCAGGTCGCCAAAATGAAGATCCAATCCTGCAATAATATCCGCATTGTGCAGCGATGCTCTTTTGACCCTAGTACCTGCAAGCAATACCGGTTCAAGGTTGGCAACGGGCGTAACTGCTCCCGTCCTGCCTACCTGAAAATCAACGGAAAGCAGGGTGGTTTTCGCCTGTTCTGCCTTGAATTTGAATGCAATAGCCCATCGGGGTGATTTGGATGTGAAGCCAAGCTGCTTTTGCCGTGAAAGGGAATTGACCTTCACAACCACTCCGTCGGTCGCCATGGGAAGCTCAAACCGGGCAGTTTCCCATTTTTTGAGATAAGCATTTACTTCATCGATATTCCGGCAAAGGAGGGTATGATCCGATACTTTAAATCCATACCGGCGGGCAAGGAGGAGATTCTCCAGGTGGGTTGTGCAACCGGGGAGTTCGCCCGGGACCATGTAAAACCACGCATCCAGTTTCCTGGTTGACACGATTGCAGAATTCTGCAGTTTTAATGTTCCTGAGGCTGCATTCCGGGGATTGGCAAAAAGAGGTTCCCCCGCATCCTCCCTTTGTTTGTTGAGTTCTTCAAATACACTGAAAGGCATGACAATTTCCCCTCTGATCTCAAAAAGGGAAGGCCAGGACTCCCCCCTCAGCCGGAGGGGTACCGAGGAGATCGTCTTTACATTGGCCGTTACATCATCTCCGCTCTCTCCGTCACCCCGGGTGACAGCCCTGGTAAGTATCCCGTTTTCATAGGTGAGTGAAATCGAGGTCCCATCAAATTTCAGTTCACAGACATACTCCACGTCCGCCTCAGCCTCTCTCCGGATTCTTTCGTCAAAATCCCTCAGTTCACCAGTAGAATATACATTCGATAGGGATAACATCGGAATTCTGTGCCTGACCTGGACGAACTCTTCATTCCGGTCACTTCCCACCCTGACCGTAGGTGAGTGCGGATCCTTGAATTCAGGAAAAGCCTGTTCCAAATACTCCAGCTCTTTCATCATCCGGTCGAATTCAAAATCGGAGATCACAGGTTCTGAAAGTACATAGTACCGGTAATTGTGCTCTTCCAGTTCATGTCTCAATTGAAGGATCCGCTCTTCTGCTGATTCCCGGTTCATCATGCGAGGTGTTTTTCTTAATAATACGATGACAACATTAACCCGGATTTTTCTCCGGTATTTCAAAGACGAAGTTAAAATGAAACCGCATACTGGCAGCTTATCCCCGGCGGGTTGTTGATAAAAAGTTAAAAAATCGGAAGTTTTCAGGGGACTGTAGCGGTAAATTTTTATAATTTTGTGGCCGAAAACGGTTCATTTTATATGAATAATAGGGAATCCGGTGAAATGCCGGAGCTGTACCCGCAGCTGTAATCTCCTTTAAGGGCTCCTATTTAGTGCCACTGTCAGCCACCGTGCGATGGGAAGGTGTAGGGAGGCCGGAGAGAGCCAGAAGACCTGCCTGTTTTTTTATGCTTTCGGGAATAAAAGC
>CAZLDP010000056.1:0-10405 GCA_964558145.1 uncultured Prolixibacteraceae bacterium
CTGTTTATCCGCTCGATTTGGATATGATTTGGGAACCTTAAAGTTGATTTGACTGGCGTTTGGCATTTATGCTCTTGTCAAAATCGAATTGTCCATTTTATTATCTTTGCAGGCGTCATACAAGCTCATTTTAATTATGCTGAAAGAAGAACGCCATAAGATCATTATGAAAGAAATTAATCTTCATAATAAAGTTTTATCCGTAGATTTAAGCGTTTTGCTCAAAGTGTCAGAAGATACCATTCGTAGAGATTTAAAGGAATTAGCAGACGAAGACAGAATCATAAAGGTTCACGGAGGCGCCATTAGTAAATCCTTAGTAAGGCCTTTTATTACCGATAATAACATTTATGCGCACGAGGAAAAAAAGATCATTGCATCAAAAGCTTTGTCCTTGATACAAAATAATATGGTATTGCTTTTTGAGGGAGGAACTACTATCTTGGAGCTGGCCGGCCGGCTTCCTAATAATATGAACCTTACCATATTTACAGTCAGCCCTCAGGTTGCCATCACTTTATCCGATTATCAGAATATTGATGTGTATTCCATTGGGGGAAAATTAAATAAAAATGCGAATATACATACCGGGGCGAGTGTCATCAATGATATTTCAGGCATCCGATGCGATATTTGCTTTATGGGCGTTAATGCGATTTCAATAGAAAACGGATTCACGGACATCGACTGGGAGACCGTCCAGGTGAACAAGGCGATGATAAAAGCAGCCAAGAAAACGGCACTATTGACAATTTCCGAGAAATTAAATTTATCAACAAGATATAAAGTTGCCGATTTAAGCGAAATAGATTATTTGATAACGGAGCTTAATCCCGAAAACGAAATTTTAGCTCCTTACAAAAAAAAGCTGATTTTAGTGTGAGCGTTGTAGTGTTAATTAGGTGTTTCCCAGGATGTAACCAGACAGAGTCGAAATAGAGCAAGCTTCCGGGAATCGGATATCTGGGTTTGTCTGTGGACAGAATCGAATACAAAAAGGGTGTAATCACGTGGTGGTACACCTTTTTTTATGGGGCATCTTTTTATGGGGCATCGCAGAGAAAGTTAAATTAAGTTAAATTATTTATTTATCCTGATTTTTTGCATTCGGCTATATTATTATGCGTATATTTGCGTTATAAATATATCAAAAAACGCATAAAATCGCACAAAGGGACGCAGTGTTATTATGTTATTAATTTAAATCAGGTTAATAGCAGAATGAAATTGAAAATTTAAAGCTGGATGCCTATGAAAATTTATTACACGAATCAAAGCAAATACGGGAATTTCAAAGTTTAAAACCGACTTTTGAAAATTGGAATTGAGTGATTGATTACTGCCGAAAACAACAAACCTTAAGTTTCATCCAAACTAATAAAAACTATATGAATAAATTAAATCTACGAAGCGATTGGCTGACAGGCAAATTGTATGCCTGCCGGCTTATTTATTTGATTTTTGCTTTTCTGTTCATACCTATTTGGGGTGCAAAAGCCGATGTAAATTTTGGTCACAGATCCATTGTAAATGATTTGAACCGCCAGGAGAGATTGAAAGAGATTCTACAAATCGCGCAACAGCAAAGAAAGGAGATCACGGGAACGATTACCGATGCTGACGGAAATCCCATTATTGGCGCCAATGTAGTAGAAAAAAGCGAAAGGATCAACGGAACAGTAACGGATGTGAATGGGAATTTCCGGCTGAATGTTGCTGAAAACGCCGTTATCCGGGTCTCCTTTATCGGGTATTTAGAAAGAGAAGTGAATACTTCGGGGAAAAATAGCTTCAATATCATTCTCCAATTAGACACAAAGGCTTTGGACGAAGTGGTTGTGGTAGGATATGGAACTCAAAAGAAAGAAAATTTAACGGGGGCGGTTGCTTCAATGAGTTCGGAGGATCTGTCAAAAGTCCCTGCACCCAATGTCTCCACTCTCTTGTACGGACAATTGCCGGGCTTAATTACACTTCAGAGGAGCGGACAACCCGGCTTGGACAATGTAGCTTTATCTATTCGCGGGTTTTCAAATGCTCTTGTTGTAGTTGACGGAGTTGTGGGCAGGGATTTTTCTCGGTTGGATCCTACTGAAATTGAAAACATAACCATTCTGAAAGACGCAGCATCTTCTGCTGTTTATGGTGTAAGTGGCGGTAACGGGGTTATCCTAGTAACCACTAAAAAAGGAAATACGGGAAAACCCACGTTTAATTATACCATGAATTATGGTGTCCAGCATGTGACTAAATATCCTCGTTTTGTCACCTCAGAAGAATATGCAATTTTAAAAAATGAAGCGGCGATGAATTTAGGAGGGCAACCTGTTTATTCAAAAGAAGAGATTGAAAAATTCAGGTTGGGAACCGACCCTGATTATCCCAATTTTGATTACTATGATTATATGGTTAGAGACTATCCGCCACAATTTCAACAAAATATTACAGTAAGAGGTGGAAGTGAATCGATAAGATATTTTTTCTTATTGGGGCAAACAAGTCAGGCTTCCATGTGGAAAGGAGGTAATCAAGATTACGCAAAATATAATTTTCGATCGAATATTGATGCACGGATTACAAATGATTTAGATGTGTCGGTAGAGTTTGGATCCAGAATTGAAGACCGTAACAATTTGATCCAGAGTTCTTATCTTATGGCTTCATGGCTGCAATACTCGTGGCCGATATTTGCTCCAAAAAATCCCGATGGAACAATTGCTACAACAAATTACGGATTGACAGCTTATCTTGACAGGGATTTGACAGGTTACATCAAGAATAAACAAAACGTGTACGAGGGAGCTTTAACATTAAATTATAAAATACCCTTTGTTCCAGGATTGAGTGTTAATTTAAAAGCAGCTCTGGATATGTATTACCAAGACCAGAAGCAATGGCTGAAGAAATATTATACTTATACGTGGGACAAGGAAACCCAAACCTCCACCAGGGTTGGATCTCGTGGAACAGATCAGCTTGTATTGGAAACGTGGAGATCATCTTTTGCCCGCATAATTTCCTCGCTTAATTATGAACGTACCTTTGCCGACGTCCATAACCTTAAGGGACTTTTATTATATGAAGTCAGTGAAGGAAATGCAACAAATTTTCAAGCATCAAGAATCAATTATGTCGTTCCAATTGACCAGATATTTGCTGGTCCTGATGCGGGAAAGAGTAATGGGGGAGGTGCATCGGATGATGGAAGAGAAAGTTATGTGGGACGTTTGAATTATGATTTTTCAGGGAAATACTTATTCGAATATAGTTTTCGTTACGATGGATCTGCCAAGTTTCCACCTAAAAAAAGGTGGGGATTCTTTTCTGGAGTATCTGCCGGTTGGAGAATTTCGGAAGAGGGTTTCATGAAAAATAAATTCAATAATTTGGATAATCTAAAACTTCGGGCATCGTGGGGTAATTTAGGAAGTGACAATACAGGTAATTTCCAGTTCCTTTCAGGATATACTTATCCGTCGGGGAACTATATTTTTGGAGGAAATACCATTAGCGGAATGATTGATACAGGAACGCCAAATCCCAATATTACATGGGAAAGTAGTCAGATATACAATTTAGGTATAGATATAAGTTTATGGAATAGGCAGTTGGAAATTGAAACAGATGTTTTCTATCGAAAGCGGGAAGGTCTTTTAGCTAGGAGAACGACTCAATTACCGAGCACATTTGGAGCAACCTTACCGTATGAAAATCTTAATTCGGATGATGCCAGAGGTTTTGAAATATTTGTTGGACATAATTCTAATATCGGCGAATTAAAATATCAAGTGACGTCTAATCTGTCCTGGACAAGGTTAAAAAACAGGCATTTAGAGCAGAGAGATTTTAATAATCAATTCGATCAGTGGAGAAATAATTCCGAAAACAGATGGAATAACCTTTATTGGGGATATAAGGCTATTGGACAATTTCAGTCGATAGACGACATCCAAACTTCTCCTATACAGGATAGTAGGGCAAATTCAACACTCAGGCCGGGAGATATCAAATATGAAGATTTCAATAAAGACGGAATTGTTGACGGAAATGATATTCAGATTATAGGAAGAGGTCAAACGCCAGAAATAACATACGGTTTAGGGTTAATGGCTTCGTGGAAGAGAATAACTTTTGACATGAATTGGCAAGGAACTTCTCATTCAAATATTCAACAACAACATTTCCTTATTCAGCCGTTTGCCAATGGTATGAATACGTATGCTTATTTCATGGATAGATGGCATCGTGCAGACCCTTGGAATCCTGACTCAGAATGGATACCCGGTAAATATCCTTCAACAATAAACGATGGAGCACCTAATAACAAATGGAATTCATCATTCTGGTTGTTAGATGCTACCTATTTCAGATTGAAGTTATTGAGTATTGGATACAGTCTTGAAAATAATCTTTTTAAAGAATGGGGAATTCAAAACCTGGTAGTTTCTTTTAGTGGACAAAACCTGATCACATTGTCTAAGTTAGGTCCCATTGATCCTGAAACACCCAGTGGTCGATTGTCATATTATCCACAACAGAAAACATATAATATCGGATTAAATGTCACATTTTAAAACGGGAAGTTATTATGAATAAATATATTTATGTCTTACTGACGCTGCTTTTTCTATCAGGTTGTATCAAAGATACATTAGACAGAAAACCATTAAATATGATTTCTGACGCTGATGTATGGACATCTGAACAAATGATTGATATTTATTTGGTTTCCCTGTACAATGCAATTCCTATTGGATTCACCGGTAATCCTCATCTTGCAAATTTAACAGATGAAAGTTCTTACCACGAAGAAAATCCACCAGTGAGTAACTTTGGAAACCATTCCCATGTTTTAAATACTTCTATGTATACATGGATAAGAAGAGCAAACTATTTTCTGGACAGAATACAAACTGCGACAGTAACTGAAGAAAAAATAAAGCAATATATTGCTGAATGCAGGTTTGTTCGGGCATATTATTATTTTGATCTGGTTAAAAAATATGGTGGGATGCCTATAATAACTGAAGTTCAGGTGTTTGATAATAATCTGGAAGAATTACAGGTTTCTCGAAATAAAGAAGAAGAAGTATACGATTTTATTCTCAAAGAATTAGATGCGGCCATTGTTGATCTTCCTAATTCCCGGGATGCGGCGAATATAAACCGGGCCACGAAATTAGTTGCTCAGGCATTGAAGTCGAGAGCAATGTTGTTTGCAGGCTCTATCGCTAAATACGGAACTGTACAGTTGAATGGACTTGTTGGTATCCCTTCTGATAAAGCTAATACTTATTTTTCAGAATCCAAAAAAGCTTCCAAAGTTATAATGGAAAGCTCTGTTTATGGCTTGTACGATAAATTGTACAATCCGGCTTCACAAAGTGGAAATCCGGTAACCAATTATCAGCAAATTTTTATTGACAAAAATAATAAAGAGATTATTTTCCAGAAAGCATATTCTTTCCCAGACAAGGTACATAGTTTTGACAATTTGAACATTCCCGAGGGATTTACAACTAACCAGGGAAGCGCGATTTGCCCTCTCCTTGAAATGGTTGAAGCTTACGAATATGTCGATGGTTCCCCTGGAGTTTTAGTGGTTGAAGGAAAGGAGTTTGATTCTCCCACAGCGCTTTTTAAAGACAAAGACCCTCGATTTGATGCGAGTATTTTTCGCTCTGGAACACCTTATATAGGAAGAGCTGTTCAAATACACAGGGGCATCTACGATACGGATGGAACACTTTACGAAACAGAAAGCGTTCCTTTTCCCAAAGATCCAAGCATGTTGCAAGTAGGTAGGGACGGGCCATTTCCTACTGGAAATTATTCCAAAAGCGGTTTCTATATCAGGAAGATATTAAATCCGGACAGAGCAGTGGTAGAACCCAATTATTCTGATCAAAATTATATTGATATAAGATACGCGGAGATTCTATTAAATTTCACAGAAGCCGCTTTAGAAACTGGAACTAACCTTTCTGAAGCTCTGAATGCCATCAATCAGATTAGAATGCGTGCCGGCATACGAAAGTTGACACAGGATGAATTAACGGTTGAGCGGTTGCGTAATGAGAGAAAAGTTGAATTAGCATTCGAAGATAAAAGATTCTGGGATATCAGGCGTTGGAGAATTGGCACTAGTTTATTTAAGAATACTTATATGCATGGCTTATATCCTTATTTGAAATATACTGGTTCCGGTTACAAATACATATTTAAAAAGATTAGCGGATATCCTCTCGATGGGGGATTATCCAGAGTTTGGGAAGAAAGAGACAATTATAGTAATCTTTCAGGTTATATTTCTTCAAACAAAAACATTATTAACAATCCTGGATGGTAATAAATATAATATATATGAAAATGAAAGAATTAATATTTACTTTGTTCCTCGTTTTGATGCTCTATAGTTGTTCAATAGATAATTATGAAGCTCCAAACGCAGTATTATCGGGAAAAGTAATAGATAATGTAACTAATGAGGCAGTGGAAAATGGTGGAGTAAACGGAGGTACTGTTGTGCATGTTTTCGAAGGTAATTCTAAACAACCCATTATTTGCAATTCATTTCCGGATGGACGTTTTGTGAATGCTGCTTTTTTCAATGGTAACTATAAAATTGTGGCGATAGGTGCTTTTAAAATGGCATCTGACACTGTACGCGTATCTGTATCAAATAATACTGAAGTGGAGATTAAAGTACTGCCAAATGTTAGGCTCAAGGCTTCAATTGTCAGTAGAGATGCTTCTTCAATCACCGTTAATGTGCAATATGAAAAAGTTCATGAAAGTCAGGTGTTAAATGAATTGTGTGTGGTTTGGAGTACTTATCCAAATCCAAATATGTTTACCTTTGCAGGCGGTGGCCAAAAAGTCGAAAAAGTAAATAAACAGAATCTGACTTCTGGAGAGAAAACCTTCGTGATATCAGGATTAATACAGGGATTTAATTATCACGTGAGAGCTGCTGCCCGCACCAATGCAGCAGGGAATTACTATAATTATAGTAAACCAATTCAAACTCAATGAATATTATTGATTTAAAAAAAATGGAAAATAAAAAAATGACCCGGAGGGATTTAATCCGCGCTACTTCTATTGCCGGTGTAGGATTGGCCATGGGGTTTCCTAACATTGCCTGCGCGGAAAATCCACAAACCCAAAAGGCGGCCATATTGGGGGGACCGAAAGCATTTACCGGCAATTGGTCCAAATGGCCGGTTATCGGTCAAGTAGAACAGGATGAATTGCTGAAGGTATTGAACAGCGGGAGATGGTGCCGGTTAGGAAATAAAACGGCTCCAAAATTTGAAGATGGGTATCAAAAAATTACGGGAGCGAAGAAAGCCTTAGCGGTGTCAAGCGGGACAAGCGCCCTGTTTACCATGTTGGGCGCCTTGGGTGTCGGGCCGGGAGATGAGGAGATTATTCCACCCTATACTTTTATCGCTACTTATAATGTAATCGTTTTGAATTACGCATTGCCTGTGTTTGTAGATATCGATATTGAAAGTTTTCAGATTGATGCCGATAAAATAGAATCGGCTATCTCAAGCAACACAAAGGTCATTATGCCGGTACATATCGGCGGCTCTCCTTACGACATTGACAAGGTAAATAGAGTTGCGGAAAAGCATAGTATTCCGGTTATAGAAGATGCTTGTCAGGCCCATATGGCGGAGTGGAAAGGAAAATGCGTGGGGAATTGGGGACTTGGGGGAGCATTCAGCTTTCAAGCTTCCAAGAATCTCAATTCGGGAGAAGGGGGCGCGGTTATTACCAACGACGATACATTTTATCGAAATTGTTATAGTTTCCATCACCAAGGGCAGGGGGCGGATGCGGCTAGCCTTGTGCCGGGATCGGGCATCAGGGGGTCGAATCTCCGCATAACCGAATTCCAGGCGGCCATTTTGTTAGCCCAACTGACGCGGTTTTCGGAGCAGGTGGAAAAAAGATGGGAAAACGCCCAATATTTGACAAAATTGTTGAAGCAAATACCAGGAATAAAACCAGCTAAATTATACGATGGAGTCACTAAAAGCGCTTATCACCTGTATATGTTCCGTTATGACAAGGAGAGCTTTTCCGGAATGTCCAGGACTCAATTTATCAAAGCTTTAAATGCCGAGGGTGTGCCTTGTTCGAGCGGATACACCTCCATGACGCGGGAAAAATACATCACGGACCTGGCTCAAAATAAACATTACCTTAACATTTACGGTGAAAAAAGGATGAAAGAATGGCTCGAAAGCCTTTCCTGCCCCCAAAACGACAAATTGTGCGATGAAGAGGCTTTGTGGTTTACCCAGACCATGCTCCTCGGCAGTAAAACCGATATGGAACAGATTGCGGAAGCCATCAGGAAAATCGCCGGCTGTTCAGACGAAATATCCAAGATCTGATAAATTATAATTGTCTTATGAATAAAATAACCGAACAACCTTCGAAATATAGACACTTAGAAACCCGAGCAGTGGAAGAATTGACAGATGATTTAATCACTGAATATAAAACCATTGCTCTTGCTGTAGAAAAAGCAAAGCCCCAATTGGATAAACTGATCACTGCTGTTGTTCAAAAGATACGTTCCGGCGGAAGGATGATTTATTTAGGAGCGGGAACAGGGGGAAGGCTTTCGGTTTTGGATGTGGTTGAATTGCCTACCACTTACGGGATGGAAAACGGAATGATAGATGTAATACTGGCAGGAGGGGTAGACAAGTTGGTACTGGCATTGGAAGAAAAAGAAGACGATACGGAAGAAGCCTGGGAGTCGTTACAAAGGAAAAATGTGTCGGAAAAGGATATTGTAGTCGGAATATCGGCAAGCGGTACCACGCCTTTTGTGCTGCAAGGCCTGAAAAAATGTCGTGAACATGGTATTGCCACGTGTTGCATCGTTAATAACCCCGGTTCACCTATTGCGGAACAATCGGATTATCCGGTAGAGGTGGTGACCGGCCCGGAGTTCGTAACAGGCAGCACAAGAATGAAAGCCGGGACTTCCCAAAAGATGATATTCGATATCATAAGCACGACCACCATGATACAAATGGGAAGAGTTTTGGACAACAGCATGTGGAATGTGCAGTTGATTAACGATAAAATTACCGACAGGGCGGTGCGCATTTTAATGGAAAAAGCGGCTATTGCAGATTACGACAAAGCTAAAGAGATACTTTTCGAATACGGAAGCGTTAAAGAGGCCTTAGCCAATATGGAAAATCCGCTTCATAAGTAATAAGACGGAAAGGGTTGTCGTTTGCGGTCATATTACACGGATTATTCCGGTTGCAGTTTTCATTTTCCCAGCGCCCGGACGACAAGATACATTCATGAACATTCAACGGAGGTTTCATCTAATAATAACTGATCGAAATGAATAAACAATCAACTTACCTGTTTCCCCTCCTGATTATCGGGGTTGCATTTTTTATCATCGGCTTTGGCGTAGGGATAAACGGCATTATGGTTCCCATTTTGGAAACCGCTTTCTCCCTGAGCAAGGGCATGTCATACCTGTTACTTACCGCTACTTTTTCGGCCTTTTTGATTTTCGGCAGGCCTTCCGGTGTTGTCATTCAAAGGATAGGATATAAACGTTCAATGGTGATAGCCTTGCTGATCATGGCTTTGGGTATGTTGCTGTTTATCCCTTCCGCCAGGATGAGCGGCTCAATGGCGGGTTTCTATATGTTTTTGGCAGCATCTTTTATCGGAGGAATAGGGAACACGTTGTTGCAGGCGGCGGTCAACCCGTATGTTACCATCTGCGGGCCGATAGAAAAAGCGGCTCAACGCATGTGCGCCATGGGGATCATGAACAAGTCGGCCTGGTATCTTGGACCTGTCTTCCTCAGCTTATTTATCGATGTGAAGAATCCGGTTCTCAACCAGGCTCATATACCTTTCGGGATTGCCGCAGGGGTGATCGCATTGCTGGCGGTTTTGATATTTTTCGTTTCACTGCCCGAGGTGAAAGCCGCAGGCGAAGAGGAGGATCCAAAAGATTCAGGGAGCGGGAATATTGAAGTTCTCGTTGCAAGTAAAAAAACAAGCGTTTTGCAGTTTCCTCACCTGATCTTAGGCGCTATTGCCTTGTTCATTTATGTGGGCGTGGAAACTCTCCCCATGGCATCGGCGATTGACTTTGCCAATGCCATCGGGTT
Source organism: uncultured Prolixibacteraceae bacterium (assembly GCA_964558145.1). GTDB lineage: Bacteria > Bacteroidota > Bacteroidia > Bacteroidales > Prolixibacteraceae > UBA1413. The sequence goes on from CAZLDP010000056.1 coordinate 10,179, forward strand.
GGATAACCCGGCTCAATATTCGGGCATTGTCTCCATTGGCTTGGTTATAGGATATATTATCAGTATCTTTTTGTTGCAGGTGATGCATCAGCGTAAAGCCTTGATCTTATTTACATGGGTAGCCCTGTTGGCTTCATTCAGCCTTATCTTGTTGCCGGCAAGGCAAGCTATCTACTGTTTTGGCGTTCTGGGGTTCTCCCATTCTTTGATGTGGGGCGCAATATGGG
>CAZLDP010000057.1:0-10352 GCA_964558145.1 uncultured Prolixibacteraceae bacterium
CCCGTATGCCGCATACTTGGAAGTTAAACAAATGTTAATAAATGGTGTTCTGCTAAATAACCATAAAAACACTGAAGTACGTATATAATCTATATTTGATCTGATTTTAAGCATAATTTTTGAATATAATAGACCAAACCCCCCTACTTTTGGGATAATTCCTGTAAAAGGAGGAACAGCAAAAAATGAAAATGACATTCCCGGGGATTTTTCTTGTGTCGGGATCTTACTTTCTGGCTCTGGTGCTGGCAATAATCACCATCCCCCCCATCATCAGGGTAGCGAAAGCCAAAAAGCTTTTTGACGAGTTAAACGAGCGTAAGATCCATACGCGCAAAGTGCCCGTGTTTGGAGGCATCGCGATCTTCATCGCGTTTACCCTGAGTACGATCATCTCCACCAATGGTTTTAACATCGATTCGCTCAAATACATCCTTGCTGCCATCATCATCCTTTTTTTCACCGGGCTGAAAGACGATATCCTTGTCATTTCCGCCAACACCAAATTCATTATCCAATTGCTGGCAGCGCTCATGCTGATTGTCATGGGAAACATCCGTATCACCGATTTTCAGTGGGTTTTCAGGGTGCGGGAGATTGGTTATCCGTTGAGCGTTGCCGTATCTCTTTTATTGATCATGGCCACCGTCAATGCCTATAATTTCATTGACGGGATCGACGGGCTTGCGTCAGGCCTGGGAATTTTCGCCTCTGTGATTTTCGGAAGCTGGTTTTACCTGGCCGGAGATATTCCCTGGTCCATCATGTCGTTTGCCCTTGCGGGGAGTCTTTCAGGCTTCTTCGTGTTCAACGTTTTCGGCAAGACCAACAAGCTTTTCATGGGAGATTCCGGTTCCCTGATAATCGGTCTGATCACTTCGGTGCTGGTTATCCGGTTTGTTGAAATGAACCACGACCTTCCCTCCTTCCCTGCCGTCTATGCCTCTCCCGCGGTGGCATTTGCCATCATGTTCATTCCCCTTTTCGACCTTGTAAGAGTGTTTGTAATCCGGATATCACAAAAAAGATCCCCCTTCTTTGCCGACAACAGGCATATTCATCACCAGATGCTCCGGCTTGTACGTTCCCATCTCACGATAACCCTTATCTTTCTCACGGTGAACCTGCTGATCGTGTTGTTGTCGCTTTACCTCAGCCATATCCGCCTTCAGGTGAACATCCACCTTCTGATCCTGCTCGCCATCGGCATTTTATTTGCCATAACCCCTACACTCCTCGTTTCGCTCCGGAAGAAAAAGGCTGAATCCAAAAGGTGATGAATGGGGATGTTCTCTCTGTCAATCCCTGTTTTATCCTCCTTCGCGGGTCACAGGGATGGTTATAAAAAATCTAACAATACTATTGGGAAGCCGGCTCTGATGTTTCTGAAGCCATACACCGGGTTTTCAGATCGGGAACTTGTGGAGAGCATAAACGGGAACATGTATAATGAGGAAAGGAATCATTCCATCAAGCAAGTGGGGATCCGAGTGTTTCTCCTTGCCGCTGGTTTACCCGCAGGTGAAATAAGAATTTAACGGTAGATTTCCCTGTAAAAATTTCTTTTCTTTTCTTTTTTTTTTACTACTTTTGGAAAATTAATAAATAAACATACTGTAAAACAAACTAATGTTAAAGTAAACGTAAATTATTACAACTATTACACATATCAATTTTTGGCAGACGGTTGCATTAACAGAGTTAGATGATCCATAACCTATTACCCATCTAAAGGGCTGGGATGTTGTTTTTATGTGGCGCTTAAAACAGCTATTTGCTTTTGTTTTTACTTAAATATTTTTTACCACGATTTATCATATTTAATCCATCAGAAAATGAAAAAGAGAGGCTTTTATCTATGTTTTCTGTTGTTTTTAGCAGCTTTTTTTGCTTGCAGAGACAGCGGAAACGACTATGTATGGGAGGATTATGATCCTTCCAAGCCAGTCGAGTTAACTTCCTTTTATCCGGACTCAGGTCGTATCAGGGAGAAAGTAATTCTTGAAGGCTCTAACTTTGGGTCAGATCCTGAAAAAATCAAGGTTTATTTTAACAAGAAACGGGCTGCTGTGATCGGCTCAAATGGAAGGCGCATGTATATTGTTGTACCCCGTGTGGTCCATGAGTCTTGTGATATATCGGTTGTGGTAGGCAACGATTCCGTGGTTTATGACAAGAAGTTCCGTTATAAAATAACCATTTCGGTTTCTACAGTGGCTGGTGACGGCACCAATGCCATCAGAACCGGGCCGCTGGAACAGTCTCAGATCGCTCCGTTTCAGTTGGATGTAGACCAGTATGACAATATCTTTGTGGGGACGGACAATCCTGCTTCGGATGCTGCCAGTTATTCAAGCGCCGGCCTCGTGCGGATCAATGAAAAGGAGAATCTCATGGAACTGACCAACAAATTTCCCAATGTGGCCAACAGTCGTTTTGAAGGGCTCTGCGCGGACAAGAACACAGGTATCCTTTACACTGCCGTGAGGACGGGAACCCTTGAATATGCCATTATCGATCCTGCCAACGGGTGGATCCCGCGATACCGGACCATGACCTTTAAAACAGGGGGGATCTATCCGATCCCTACTGCCAACGGTAATTACATGGGATACAGTGCGGCCGACAAGCACATGTACTCCCGTTACAGCACCGGGCAAATCGTCAAAATAAATCCGGATACCGGTGTGGCGGAGGTCATCTACCAATCGGAGGAACAGGGTACCAGCATCGGTATCGACGTGGATCCGACACATCCCAACATGCTGTACCTGGCTGGGTACAACAGCGGCTCCATGGCGCATGGTATCTGGCGACTGGATCTTAACGATCCGGAGCATTCGTGGACCAGGTTGAATACTTCCAAATCAGCCGGCCACCGCGACGGACCGATTGAACAGGCCTTGTTTAACACCCCTTATGGATTGAAATTCGACATGGATGGGATCTGTTACATTTCGGATTACGCGAATTATTGTATCCGTAAATACGATCCCTCCACCGGAATGGTGGAGACTGTGCTGGGAATACCGGGAGTAAGAGGGATGCAGGATGGCGGGAAAGAAGAAGCCATGTTTAACCAGCCCACCGCCGTAGGAATCGGTATGGACGGGACCGTTTATATTGCCGACCGCGCGAACAAGAGGGTCAGAAAACTGTCAATTGAATAAAGTTCTTTATTATAACGATTAATTATGAACAGATATCCCGTCTGAGGCGGGACCTACAGAAATGAACATACTATTCATGGCTATTACATGTGGCCGTTAAACCAAACAATTTATTCACATGAAAAGAGGCTTATTGATATTATTATTGTTATTCACTGGCATTTCACTTTTTGCGCAGGAAAAATATACGATGGAGGGCATCGTGTATGACGAAACTGGCCAGTCCTTGCCAGGGGCAACTGTTTACCTGAAAAACAAAGTGGGTGTCGGTACCTCCACCGACGTGAACGGGAAATTCCGCATCCAGGCTTCACGGGGAGATATGATCGTGTTTTCTTTTGTGGGTTATGAGCCAGTTGAATTCCTGGTTATAGAACCGCGTAATGATTTGAAAATTACATTCTCCACCGTTGCCCATGAATTAGAGGAAGTGGTTGCTGTGGGTTTGGGAACCGTACAACGGAAGATCTCCTCAGTGGCTGCCGTTACCAGCATTGATGTGGAACAGTTGAAAACCCCGACTACGTCGGTTGCCAACTTGTTAGGAGGCAAGGTGGCCGGTGTTATTTCCATGCAGTCGAGCGGTGAACCTGGACAGAACATATCGGAGTTCTGGGTACGTGGTATTGGTACTTTTGGCGCCAGCAGCGGCGCTTTGGTTTTAATCGACGGACTGGAAGGGAACATTAATTCAATCGACCCGGCGGATATCGAGAGCTTTTCCATTTTGAAGGATGCTTCTGCTACTGCCGTTTACGGTGTAAGAGGGGCCAATGGCGTTGTACTCATTACTACCAAACGAGGACAGGAAGGCAAACTCAGTATTACCGCACGTACGAATTTTTCAGTTTCTCATCTCCGCAGGGTTCCGGAATACCTGCGTGCCTACGATTATGCTCTTTTGGCTAACGAGGCCATGGAAGTAAGGGGTGAAAGCCCGGTTTACCGTCCGATGGAACTGGCAATTATCAAGGATCACCTGGATCCCGATATGTATCCTGACGTCAATTGGCAGGATGAGGTACTGAGAACTACCTCCTATAAACAATCCTATTATGTCAGTGCAAAGGGGGGCGGAAGCATCGCACGCTATTTCCTCAGTTTGGGCGGAAACAACGAATCGGCTGCCTACAAATATGACAAGAACAGTCCGTATGCATCGAATGTGGGTTACAATACCTATAATTTCCGGACAAACCTCGACATCCACCTGACTAAAAGTACCTCAGTCTATTTCGGGAGCGACGGTTTTCTATCCATTAATAATCAGCCGGGCACGGCCAATACCGATTATATTTGGATGGCACAGTCACAGCTTAATCCATTGTATCTGCCGACAGTCTATTCCAACGGCATGTTCCCGGCTGCCGGTGAAGCCGCCAGTTCATCGCCTTATGTGATGATTAACCGCACCGGAAGAAAAACCAATGAACAATATAAAGGGAAAGTTACCCTTGCCCTCATGCAGGATCTGTCATCGATCCTGGATGGGCTGAAGGTCAGGGCACAAGGCGCTTACGATGTGCATAATTATTTTTATGAGAGGCGTTTTATTCAGCCCCCCCTTTATATGGCCTTAGAGAGAAGAACCGATGGCTCCCTGGTCATGCGGGAAATGGTAAAACCCACTCCTGCCTCCTATACCAAAACAATGAATCAGTACCGTAAATACCACTTTGAAACTACGATAAACTATGATCAGGTATTTGGAGGCGATCACCGGACTTCCGGTCTGGTTTATTACTACCTGAGCGACGAGAAGCACACTGAAGATGCGACCAATAACATGACTGCTATTCCTGTCCGGTATCAGGGTGTTTCGAGCCGGTTTACCTATAGCTACAAGGATACTTACATGGTTGATTTCAACTTTGGTTTAACTGGTTCGGAGAACTTCCAGCCGGGTCGCCAGTACGGTTTTTTCCCTTCGGTGGCTTTGGGATGGGTCCCTTCCAGCTACCAGTGGGTGAAAGACAATTTAACCTGGGTCAATTTGTTTAAGATAAGAGCTTCCTATGGTACAGTTGGAAATGACCGGTTGGCGGGTAGTACGCGGTTCCCATACATGACCAAGGCAACCCTGAGCAGCGGTTCGGTGTATGAATCCATGAGTAGCGTGGAAATCCTGAAGGAATCGAGGGTTGGCGCTGATAATCTGGAATGGGAAAATGCAAAGAAAGCTGACGTGGGGATTGAGGGAACTTTGTTCAATGAGAAACTGTCGTTTGTCGTCGACTTTTTCCGGGATCAGCGTGACGGGATTTTCCAGCCTCGTGCTCAGGTGCCCGAGTATGTAGGTTTGACCAATATGCCGTATGGGAATGTGGGTCGTATGAAAAGTTTTGGGTCAGATGGCAATATATCGTATACCCACAAGATCAATGAGAAGTTGTACTTCACATTGCGGGGTAATTACACCTATTCCGATACCAAAATTCAGAATTGGGAGCAGGCTTATCTGGAATATCCCTACCTATTTCATGCCGGTTTCCCGAACGGTATTCATCGCGGATACCAGGCGATCGGACTGTTCAAGGATGAGGAAGATATCAAACAAAGTCCTATCCAAACCTTTGGACTTTATATGCCGGGCGATATAAAATATAAAGATGTAAACGGTGACGGAAAAATTGATGCAACCGACAAGGTTCCCTTGTCGCGCAGTACCTATCCTTTGCTGATGTATGGTTTTGGCGGCGAAGTCCATTACAAAAAACTGACGGTTGGCGTGTTGCTCAAAGGCACCGGAAGGACCGACTATTATCGTGTAGGACAGTCGGTTAGCCACAATGGTCTTACTTATAACAATGGAATGGGCTATGTTCCATTCTACGGAGGAGTATCGGGCAACGTGCTGGCTATGGCCAATGATCCGAAGAATCGATGGATTCCGATGGAATATGCTCTGGCTCATGGGATTGATCCTGCCCTGGCAGAAAATCCGGATGCCATTTTCCCACGTTTGCAGTATGGAACCAACAACAATAACGCTCAGAAATCGGACTTCTGGAAAGGTGATGCCCGCTATTTACGTTTGCAGGAAGTGACGTTAAACTATAACCTGAATAATCCGGCGATCCGCAAACTGGGAATTGCATCGATCGACTTCCAGTTGATTGGAACTAACCTGCATGTTTGGTCGAAAGAGGACATTTTCGACCCGGAACAGGCACGGTATAACGGGCGGGTATACCCCATCCCGTCGGTCTATTCCCTGCAATTATATATCAACCTGTAAAAAAATGAAGATGAAGAAGCAGTTTTTATATTCTGCCAGTGTTGCAAAAGCAATTTACTATGGCGTTGTCATCATAATGCTCGCGGGAATAAGTTCCTGCACGAATTTCCTCAATGTGGACAACTATTTTGATGATGAATTCAAAATGGATTCCACCTTTACCCAGAAGCGGTATATTGAAGCCTATATGTGGGGAGCCGCAACGTTGTTCCCCGATGAGGCCTATATTCTCAGGCAAAACTACACCCCCGGGCCCTATGCAACCGATGAAGGTACGAACAACTTCCGCGAAGGCAACAATGTCTATGAAGGAACAAATTTTGCCCAGGGATTTACCACCCCTGACAACTTGGGCGCGTTAGATGTGTGGGGAACCTATTATAAAATCATTCGCAAGTGCAATACCATCCTGGTCCGCATGAATGAAGCAAAGGACATGACTCCTTCCGACCTTCGTTATATTGAAGGCTACACCCGGTTTTGGCGTGCCTATGCCTATTATAACATCTTGGTTGATTTCGGTCCCCCGATTTTATTAGGCGAGGAGATTGTAGAGAACAATGAGAAGTTGGAATATTACGACCGTGCGCGTTGCACTTACGACGAAGCAGTGGAATATATCTGTGCGGAGTTTGAGGCTGCCGGGAAATACATGCCTGCCCAGGTGGCGATCATGGACTTTGGTCGTCCTACCCGGGGTGCTGCCTATGCGTTGGCCGCCAGGCTAAGACTGATCCATGCCAGTCCTGCTTATAACGGAGGTGCAATTGCCAAAAGGTATTTCAGCGATTGGACTCGTAAAACAGACGGTGTTCATTACATTTCGCAGTCTCCGGATGAATACCGGTGGGCGCTGGCAGCCGCTGCTGCGAAGAAGGTCATCGACCTGCCGTCAGATGCCGGTACGATGTATTCGCTTTATACGGTTCTTGCCGATAACAACACACCCCCATTGCCTGAAACGCCAATTGAAGATCCGGATTATACTTCCAACTGGCCTGTTGGGGCAGCCGGAATAGATCATTTCCGCTCCTATAGTGAGTTGTTTAGCGGTGAATGTGCAGCTCCCACTGTTGATGAGTTTATCTGGGCTCGCAAGTCGGACCAAATTAAATACATTATCAGAGGGCCGCACCCCATTTCGCTTGGTGGATGGGGAAGGTTTTCCGTGACGCAGAAAATGGTCGATGCCTATCGGATGGATGACGGCCGTACCATTCAGGAGGCCGCCACCGATGGTTATTATTCTGAATCAGGATATACCGGTACGGTTAGAACATTCTCGGGGTACCGATTAAACGCCGGCGTATTTAATATGTATGCCAACCGCGAAATGCGCTTTTACGCTTGTGTGGGCTTCAACGAATGTTTTTGGCCATGTCTTTCAACGACAGATGCTACGGTACGCGAGCATACAGCTAAATATTACGCCTATGAAGAGGATGGACGAGGCACCTCCAATGAGCCGTTGAACTATTCCATGACCGGATATGTACTTCGCAAATGGTATCACCCGATGGACGCCTTAAAGGGAGCCTCTGCCCGTGTGATGGATAAAGTATATCCGATACTTCGTTATGCGGAAATCCTCCTGAACTATGCCGAAGCGCTTAATAACCTTACCACAGTTCATAAGGTGGATATCGATGGTCAGAGCTATTCCTTTTCGAGGGATAAGGCCGAAATTAGGTGGGCTTTCAACCAGATTCGCCACCGCGCCGGTTTACCCGGTCTGACTGAAGATGAATTGAACGATGCCAATGTGGTTCAGAAACTGATCGAACAGGAACGCATGGTTGAGTTTATGCACGAGAACAGAAGGTATTATGATGTCCGGCGTTGGGGAATCTATGAAGAAACCGAACGGGAACCCATCATGGGGATGAATACCGATGCGAGCGATAAGGATGCCTTCTATCAGCGGACCATGCCCGGTTCGGCAGCTATTCACGGACGGTTAGTGGACAGGAAATTGATGTTTGTCCCAATTCCGCGTTCCGAACTCCGGCGTTTACCCTCACTCGACCAAAACCCCGGATGGAATTAATCACACTTAAATAAATAGATTGTATGAAGAAATATATTTGGATGATGGCCTTTGTTATGCTAAGCATAGTGGGCTGCAATACAAATGAGATTTTTGAACAGGAATTATACAAGAAAGTAATAGCGTTGATTTGCAGCGACAATTATAATATCCTGGAAGACAAGCAGGAATTGACCGGTGGTGAAAATTTGACCTTTGTTGCGGTGTCGTGTGGCGGAACTGGAGCAGCAGAGGCCGATGTCAAGGTAACGCTGATTCCCGACATCACCCCTTTTAATGTCTATAACGTTGGCATGTTTGACGTCGACACTACGAAGTACGCTAAGCTGCTTCCGAAAAGCAAATATGATATTGATGATTACCATATTGTCATTCCCAAAGGCGAAAGGACAGGAAAACTCGATATCAGGATCAGGCCGGACGGACTGTCTCCTGACTCGGTTTATTTCATTCCCCTTTCCATAGGCGCTTTGTCGGCATATGAAATCAACCCTAAAAAGAGTTCTGTTCTCTTTCGTGTCCTGCTTAAAAACTATTATGCCGAACAAAAAACTTCGGGTTATACCTATTACTCTATGCGGGGATTTCGCGACGGCGTGGTGGCACAAGCGTCAAAACAGGTTCAACCTATTAGTAAGAACACAGTTAGGATGATGGCTGGGAATACCACGTTCAAAGCCGAAATAGACGTCCTGGAGCAAAATGCAGTGCTGCTCGAAGTTCAACCCGACAACCAAGTGGTGGTTAAGGGGTACAAATACCTGGAGGTCATTCAGGAAAATGATCCGGACTATCCCAATATCTTCAGGACCGAAGTAGATGATTGGGGCAGGAAGCATAAAGTATTTCTGTTGGCTTATGCCTACAAGTCCGGAAACAGTTTTGTGTCGATGAGAGAAGAACTCAGGCTCCAGTATACGGAAGAATGATATTTATTTTAACTATACCCGGAAGGCTAATCGCCTTCCGGGTTTAAAAAAGCGTGCATGAAGAAATTGTGGATCCTTACGCTGATTGCACTTGCGCTTATCAGTTGTAAACCCGAAGAAGAGACACCCTATTTAAGTGTGGAGTCAACCCAAGTGACTTTGTCGTCTTTTCAGGGTGTGGAAATGGTTTCTGTAAGTACGAACAGAGAGTATACGGCAACTTCCTCTCAACCTTGGTGTACCGCTACCCCCGCAGGCAACCTTCTTAAAGTCGCAGTGAATGAGAATGTTGCTATTCAGGAACGTACCGCCACGGTCACGCTTTCCGCTAAGGATGTCGCGAATGTTCTGATCAATGTGAAACAAGCAGGAACTGCTCCTGTGTTTACCATCGATCCGGCTCTGAAGACACAGCAGTTTGGCAGCGATGGCGAGTCCAGTTTGCTGAAAGTGGATACCAATATACCATTCACGGCGGTGTCTGACCAATCGTGGTGCCAGGTGGAGATACTCAGCAGGACAGATCGCAATTTGCGGATAACGGTTTCTGAAAATGGGATCATTACCCCCCGTAAGGCAGAAGTTGTTCTTTCAGCCCAAGGTTTTGAAAACCTGATTATCTCGGTGAATCAGGATGGATCTCTCGGTAACAGGCAGGGAATGACGCTGAAAGGGTGGGTCTCTTGCAACAACACCGGAATACCCGATGTGGTGGTTTCCGACGGTTATGAAGTGACCGTTACGGATGCAAACGGCGTCTATTATCTGCCTTCTAAAAAACAAAACCGGTATGTTTTCATATCTGTCCCGGGTAATTATGAAGTGTCATGTATAGGAAGTGCACCGCAGTTTTATAAAAGACTGACCAAAGAGGCAATTGAAGTGGAGCGTCATGATTTCCAACTGACTGCCGTCGATAACAACAAACACGTAGTACTCACGATGGCGGATATTCACCTTGCCAATCG
>CAZLDP010000058.1:0-10279 GCA_964558145.1 uncultured Prolixibacteraceae bacterium
ACAGAGGGTCTGTGCGATTTCATCTTCCCTATGAATTACACTGAGAATGCGGAAATGTTAAAGGAATTGCTGGATGAACAGAAGCAGTTTACTCCCGAAGGGATGTCAAACAGAATCTACCCCGGACTCCGTATTTATGCAAAAAGCGGCAACAGCGCCGTACCTGCTCAGCCGGAGAATGTGCTGGAGCAGATGGAATTGGTCAAACAAGAAGGGTACGAGGGATTATGTCTGTTCTCCTATTCCTTTTTTACCGATGAGATAGCTGAAGCGCTGCACAGTTTTCTTCAGGAGAAGGATAAGTAAGCTTTTTAAGGAGTTGGTTTTTACGCAATATGAGGAATGAATTGCGCAAAGAGAAAGCTCATTTACAATTAAGTGTGGTATTTTCGAAAGGGGATAATATTCATTTTCCGGTTTTCTGGACAACAATGAATAGGATTATAATATTGATTTATCTTGATTTTTTGTATGCTGGAATACTATTATGCGTATATTTGCATTATATAAATATTGAAAAACGCATACAATTGCATGCCGATGTGCGGTGTAATTATTTTATTAACTGTAAATCAGATTAATAGCAAAATGAAATTGAAAATTTAAACTAGACTTGTGAAAATTGGAATTGAGTTATTGTCGAAAACAGCAAATCTTAAGTTTCATTTAAAACAAACAAAAACCATATAAACCATAAACAGAATGAATATGAATGAGTTTCAAAAAATGACATTGCATTCGGCGGTCATTTTTAAAAAAATGACCGTGATTTTCTGCACTTTGTTATTCTTATTGCCTTACTCTGTCTATTCGCGTGATACCCATGGCAAAAACCGGGTGAGCAGGATTAGTGAAACGAACGTTGTAGAAAGTGAAAATCCTGCCGGTTCCTTGATGCAGCAGAATGTGACCATTTCGGGAAGGGTTGTGGACAAGGATGGTTTCCCATTGCCTGGAGTGACCATTGTTGTTAAGGGAAAAACCGGAGTGGGGGTAATCACCAATTTTGAAGGATCTTACACCATCAATTGCAACAGGGAGGATGTACTTGTTTTTTCCTTTGTCGGGTTCAAACCAATGGAAAAGATCGCGTATGAAGTGGATAAGGTTACACTTACGCTTGCCGAAGACGTTGTGGCTGTGGACGAAGTACAGGTGGTGGCTTTTGGAAAGCAGAAAAAGGAGAGTATTGTAAGTTCAATCGCGACAATTACTCCGACGGAATTAAAGATTCCGTCAAGTAACCTCACAACCGCATTTGCAGGACGAATGGCGGGGATTATCTCTTATCAGCGATCAGGTGAACCGGGATTGGACAACGCCGAGTTTTTTATTCGGGGAGTTACGAGTTTTAGTACCGCTGGAAAGAAGGATCCGCTGATACTCATTGATGGCATTGAAATGAATAACCAGGACCTTGCCAGGATTAATCCGGACGATATTGCCTCTTTCTCCGTGATGAAAGATGCCAACGCCGCTGCTTTATACGGAGCACGCGGAGCAAATGGGGTGATTTTGGTGACTACCAAAGAAGGGAAGACTGATGGCGTCAAAATTAACATCAGAGCTGAGATGTCCAGGTCAGCCAATACCGAACTGGTAGAACTGGCCGATCCCATTACTTATATGATACTACACAATGAGGCGGTGAGGACACGCGACCCAATGGTTATGAAACCCTATTCTTCCGATAAGATCAGGAGAACGGCGCTTGGCGATGATCCGCTCAATTATCCGTCGGTCGATTGGTATGACTATTTAATTAAGGATTATGCCCTCAACAAGCGGGTTAATTTGAATCTCCAGGGAGGAGGAAAGGCCGTGCAATATTATCTTGCAGCCAACTACCAGAACGATACCGGTATTTTGAAGGAAAGCAAAGAAAATTTGTTTAACAATAATATTGATGTCGATCGTTTGCAGGTTCGATCTAATGTAACCATTAAGTTTTCGCCCAATACCACAGGTGTTGTGCGCGCGTATGGAACATTTGACGACGCAACTGGTCCGAGATTGGGCGGGGCCGACGTTTTTAACGCGGCGCGTAATGCAACGCCTGTAAGGTTTTTACCCTATTATCCCAAAGACAAGGCAAATGAGTTTACCAATCATATTCTTTTTGGTATGGGTGCAGAGTTGGGAGAATATATAAATCCATTGGCCCAGGTGGTTAGTAGCTTTAAGGAGTCCAGCAAAACCATGATGCTTATTCAGTTGGAAGTGGACCATAAATTTTCAGGAAAATTAGACGGTCTTTTTACTAAACTTCTCTACAATACCAAACGGGACTCTTATTATGATCTTTCCCGCGGCTATAGTCCTTTTTACTATACCGTAGCCTCCACTGTAGATGGTTCGTATGTGTTGACTCCACTCAATCCTGACGGCGGAACGGAATATCTGACCTATTCGGATGGGTTGAGAACTATTCTTTCTACCCAATATGGTGAATTTCGCTTAGGGTATAATAAAATGTTCAATGATGTTCACGACATCAATCTTCTCCTGGTGGGGTCTCTTAGAAACGAAGCTGGCGCCGCAGCCCTTAATTTAAATGTTTCTGATAGGCTTCAAGCCTCTCTCCCTCAAAGGAATATCTCTACAGCAGGAAGGTTTGCTTACGGTTACGATTCCCGTTATTTTATCGAGTTTAATTTTGGATACAACGGCACCGAACGTTTTGCAAAAAACAACCGTTTTGGATTTTTCCCCTCTCTTGGTGCAGGATGGATGGTAAGCAATGAGGATTTCATGGCTGGTATGAAGGACGTGATCTCCACTTTAAAATTGAAGGCTACTTACGGTAAGGTTGGGAACGACCAAATTGGTTCGCAATACGATCGTTTCTTTTACCTTTCTCAAATCAATATGTCTGGTACAGGTTATTGGTTTGGTAAAGACTTGAATTACAAATCTGGAATTACCATCGGGAGATATGCCAATGATCTGATCACCTGGGAAATAGCAACCAAAACTAATCTAGGATTTGAATTGGGGTTATTCGACGATCTGACATTATTGGGGGATTACTTTGTAGAGACCAGGAGTAATATCCTGCAGACCCGTGTTGATATTCCGACCTCCATGGGCCTTCGTGTAGCCCCACAGGCAAACGTAGGTGTGGCCCAGGGCAGAGGTTTTGAGTTGGAACTGAAATACCAAAAAAACTTTAATAATGATTTTTGGACTGTTGTGAATGGTAATTTTACCTATGCCAGCAGTAAATACAAAAAGTTTGAAGAGCCCGATTACAGCGATGTTCCATGGCGGTCACGAGTTGGACTGAAAATCAATCAGCCAATGGGTTATATTGCTGAACGACTATTTATTGACGAAGAGGATGTGAATAACTCTCCCCGTCAGTTTTTTGGTCCTTACCTGGCAGGTGATATCAAATACAAGGATATCAATAAAGATGGTGAAATTACTGCTGACGATGCCGTGCCGATTGGTTTTCCGACAGTGCCGGAAATAATTTATGGAAGCGGATTTTCTCTTGGATACAAGGCGTTTGATTTATCTCTCTTTTTCCAGGGTTCCGCCAGGTCATCATTTTTTATTGACTCCGGTGCGCTTACTCCTTTTACGAACAAAGGACAGAGAGGTCTGTTGAAATATATTGCTGACGACCACTGGTCAGAAACAGACCGTAATATTAATTCTTTTTGGCCCCGCTTGTCTGAATACCAGATTGCCAATAACAACGTGCCCAGTACACATTGGTTGCGTGATGGAGTTTTTGTCCGCTTAAAAACGGCTGAATTTGGCTATACTCTCCCGGAAAACCTGACGAAAAAGTTCCGTGTGAATATGTTGCGTTTCTATGTGAGTGGATCTAACCTCTGGCTTTGGTCCAAGTTTAAAATGTGGGATGTTGAAATGGCGGGTAACGGATTGGGTTATCCAATACAAAGAGTGTTAAACTTTGGAGTTAATATCAATTTCTAAATATTGGCAAAATGGAAAATATATTGAAGACAATTATAGTATCATTCTTCCTCTTGCTGGTGGGTGGTTGTTCCGATTTTCTGGACGTGGTGCCCAATGATACGGCGACTCTTGATCATGCTTTCTCTAACAGATCAGTAGCAGAGAAGTTTCTCAGAACCTGCTACTCTCACCTTCCGGATCCCACGAATCCTATTATACATCCTGTTTGGTTGACCAGCAGAGAAGAATTGGATATTGGTTATGAAGCCAGGGCCCGTGAAACATCGTCAGGAAGAATAGCTCAGGGACTTCAGAATGCGAATAACCCTTATCTGAATTACTGGTCCGGACAAAATGGAGGAACCCCCATTTATGTTGGCATACGCGATTGTAATATTTTTCTTGAAAATATTCACATTCCCAAGGATCTCACGGATGAGGAAAGACAGAGATGGATCGGGGAAGTGAAGTTTCTGAAGGCTTATTTTCATTTCTTTTTGATGCAGTTGTACGGACCTATTGCCATTGTTAAAGAGAATTTGCCTCTTTCGGCTTCTCCCGAAGAAGTACAAGTTTATCGGGAGCCGATAGATGAGTGTGTGGATTATATTGTTGAGCTACTGGATGAGGCGATTGCCCTCCTTCCGCCTGTACTGCCAGATCCTTCCTCTGAACAGGGACGAATTTCGGGAATCATAGCCATGGCTGTCAAGGCACAGGTGTTGGTATGGGGTGCAAGTCCTATTTTCAATGGCAACCCCGATTATTCCGGTTGGGTGGACAATCGCGGGAAACAACTGGTACCCGTTGATTACGACAAATCAAAATGGGAGAGAGCGGCAGTCGCTATCAAAGAGACTTTGGATGCCTGTGATCAAGTAGGTATGAGACTCTATGAATTCAATAAGTTTGCCGGCGGTCCACAAACTTTCAATATGAATGATACGATCGTGCAATTGATGACCATCCGAAAAGCGATTACCGAAGATCTGGATCGCAATCCGGGTGTAATTTGGGCCACACAACAGTCATTTGGCCCTGGTAAACCAGGTATTGCATCATCGTTTCTTTCGGATTTAAAGCAACATCTCTTCCCGAATCTTTATCCGGAAGATCAGCCTTCCTTAGTGGGTTATTACCAGGCATCGTACCATATGGGAGGACTGTACTATTCAAACGGCGGAGTGCCAATCGAGGAAGATAAATATTATGATTATAATGGCAGATTCAATCTTCGTCGTGCCACAACCGCTGATAAGCATCAGTCCTACATCGCCACCGGAGAAACTACCATTAATCTGCATTATAATCGTGAACCTCGATTCTATGCCCATTTGGGTGTCGACAGGGGTTATTATGAACTTGCTACCACGACAAAAGACGGAGGCGCCACTTTTGCTCCTTTTATAAAAATGCGGGTTGGTGAAATAAAATCAGGGGACGCCCAGACGGGATATATGTGTAAAAAGATTATTCCATTTGAAGAATCGGCAAGTCAAGGTGATGTCAACAAAAGATACACGAGGCATGATTATCGTTTCCCGCTGATCCGGCTGGCAGATCTCTATTTGCTTTACAGTGAAGCGCTCAACGAAGTGAAAGGTCAACCCGATAATGAGGTTTATAAATGGATCGATAGGGTGAGAATCAATGCCGGACTCAAAGGCGTGGTAGAATCCTGGGCCACTTCCTCCAAATTTCCAAACAAGCCGATGACCCAGGAGGGAATGCGCGAAATCATCAGGAAAGAACGATTAATTGAATTGGCGTTTGAAGGACAGCGCTTTCACGACCTGCGTCGATGGAAAATTGCCGATCAGTATTGGTCTCTTCCTGTTCTTAGATATAACTATAGCCGGGATATTGAAAAGACCTATCTCGCTGAACCATATACCGAAATTAAGCGTGAGGTAACGTTCAGGGACTACCTTTATCCGATTAGTGATTATGATTTAAGAATTAACCATAATTTAGTGCAAACTTATGGTTGGTAATTATCCGGTAAGTAAGTGTGCTTTGTCTTTATTATTTATTAAAAATGAAAAGATGGTACTGATATCTGATTTTATAAAAAAAGAGAAGATGACAGTTTTAACCAGTTTCATTCACCACAATAAAAAATCGTATGGTATGAAAAAATTAAATTTTATCGTGACATTGGGTTTGTTTGTGTTCTTTTTCTTCTCTTGCTACGAAGACTCGGATACAAAAAAGACCATGGGAGTTTGGGACTCCGGACCGATTACTGAATATACAGTAACTCCAATCAATGGAGGTGCAATCATTACCTACAAGATTCCCTATGACCAAGATTTATTGTATATAATGGCTGAATATGAGCGAAACGGTAAATTATTTACTGATAAATCGTCCATCTATAAGAATGAATTAGTTTTAGAGGGTTTTCACAAACAAGATTTGGTGAAAGCTAAAATCTATAAAGTAAATAAGAATAATGAAAAATCAGCCTCTGTTTCGATCGAATTTTCGCCACTGGAATCACTTGTCAGTATGGCTCAAAAATCGTTGGAATTATCGCCGGGATTCGGGGGTATTATTGCCAACTGGGATAATCCCAAAAAGACAGAACTTGGAATTGCTGTGTTGGTTGAAGATTCGGTTGACACCTCTAAGCTGATTTTGAAAGATGTCTACTATTCCGCAATGGAAAAAGACGTTCATGCATTCCGGGGTTTTCCGGCCAAAGAAACTAAGTTTGCTGTTTTTATCGAAGACAAGTGGGGTAATATATCCGATACCGTCAGATTTACCACTACTCCTTTCTTCGAGACAATGATCCCTAAACCCTATGCTGATTTTAGAGCTAATGTTCCTTATGACAATACGACCTATTATGATAATACTCGTGTTTTCTCTGCTCTTTGGGATAATAAGGTAAACTCATCCGGTCATGGATGGTTGACCAAATCTGGGAACAGTGGTTTATCCATTACCTTTGACATGAAGCAGGTAGCTAAACTGAGCCGGATTGTGATTCATGGCTACCATGTAAATTCCATGTGGGGCCAGGTCAATGTCTCTCAATGGGAAATATGGGGAATAGCCCAATTCGATAATACCAAGATCGCAGACAAACCTTATTGGTTAGATGAATATAGTGTACGTATTGGTGCGCTTGAAAAAGCAGGCGTTAATCCAGCCACAGTGCTTCCTGAAAGAACTTTTAAAGATGACTGGGAATATTTGGGAATTCACACCCTGCCTAGGCTGAAAGATGTTGATGACGAGTTTAAGGCGAAAGTATATAAAGAAGGAATGGAATACATCATGCCACTTAGTGCAAAACCTGTAAGGTATATCAGGATGTTCGTGAGAGAAATCACGCAAATATCACCGCCCCCTGCCAACAATTATTTTTCAATGGGAGAGATAACCTTCTACGGCGATAACACAGTTCCACAAAACTAAAAAAGAAAGATATGAAAATAACTAATAAAATAGCTATAGGAATATTTAGCTTGCTGGCTGGTTTCTTCTTTACAATATCCTGCAATGACATGAATGATATTCAAAGCAAGTTTGCAGATCTTGCTGAGGAAACTTACCTGGGCAAAGTGGATTCGATCAGGTCTTTTCCTGGTTACGGTAGGGCCAAGATCACATGGTATATAGGTTCTGATCCAAAAATTGAGCAGACTGTCATATACTGGAACATGAGAAAAGATTCGATCGTGAAGGATTTTGTTCGTACCCAACCGGGCGTACAGAAGGATTCGATACTCGTGGAGAATCTCCCTGAAGGGACCAGACAGTATGAATTTCGGAACATCAATAAATTGGGGCAAACCTCGCTTTATTCCAAAGCTTCGGTCACTGCATGGGGAGAGAATCTTGTAAAAAAATTGTCCCCCAGAATTGTCAAAGCACAAGAGTTTGATTACGCCACCTCCAAGTTTAAATTGGTTTTATCCGACACCTTTAAAGGTGACAGCATAATCTATTCTATTATGCACTTTACCGATAAACAGGGAGTGAAGAAGAGTATCAGAATTCCCAGGGATACCACCATGCTGGTGTTGGACGACTTCCCCGATGGTGGAGAGATTCAGTTTGGTACGGTGTTCTTTCTTCCTCAGGGTATAGATACAATTCATAGCGCTTATCAGACTATTAAAGCGCCGAAGGTAATTTTTGAAACCGGAGAGAAACTCTCTATCGGAGGAGGGCTTGCCAGCAAATACTTTGATCGTGACGGAGAAAGCCTCTATGAGTGGAATAGCGCCGGCGACGTGAAGGTGTATAGCAAGAATGGGGATGGCACATTCAGCCAACCCGTCGTTTATCCTGTAGTGCTTTCACGTAAAAGTTTTCGTGATTTCTTCTTCTACGACGAGGATATATTTATCTCCGTTGGTACCGACAATAAAGTAAATATGTACCGGTGGACTGACGGTACGCTTTCTATTGTCAAAGCAGGTTTAGGTACTGGTTTTAATCATCCTGCATATATTCCTGCCAAAGGTTTCTTTTATTCCGTAGAGGCAAAAGGAGATTTGAAGACATGGTTGGCCAACAACGATGGCACATGGGGTTCTCCTAATGGAACCGCCGTTTATACTGCTTTTTCATACAATATCTTTGCGCTTTACAAGTTCAAATATTTGATTGCGGTTGATGCGCAAGGTGTTTTGTGGTCAGCTCCGATTTCTGCCGCAGGTTATCCCATTTCCTTAAATAAAATTGGCACCGGCTGGGACCGGTTTAAAATACTGGTGACGGTGGGAGATTTATTGTTGGCGATGGATGCAAACGGTGATTTCTGGAAATTCGATTTTGACCCGGAAAAATATTGGATTGTCCAATAGACTTAGGGTACAGTTTTCTTTTGAATTGCATAAAAAACATTTTTTGCAGATAGAAAGAATAACTACCGGAAAATGAATCTCAAGACCGGCTTGGTAACATGGTCAGTTGCCGAACGGGTAAACGACTTCTGAAAAGGCTCCCCTTTCCCCGGGAAAGGACCTTGTAATTAAAGTCTTAATTGTCGTTCGACAGCATAGAGAGGATTCCTTTTCTCTCTATGCTTTTTTCGGGAGTACAGTCGTTTATTTTTGAGATTGTTAATGTGGCTTCTGTCACACAATGAATACTTTAAATGGGGAATATGAAAAAATACATTATTAGCCTGTTTGTACTCTTTCTATTTTTTTCTTTTGAATCATGCCGTTCGATAAGTACCTCGCAGCATCATTCAGGGCTGGTGGTTACGGAGGCTGCCGTAACCCCTCGTCAGGCTGGCCAAACCCACGTTTTGAAACTGGCTGCCGACCCAATTCCTGTGGTCAGGATTGCATTTATCGGTGTCGGCAACAGGGGGGAATCCGCGGTACACAGGTACACATTTATGGAGGGAGTTGAAATTAAGGCTTTGTGTGATTTGGTGGAAGAGAAGGTCCAGCGCTCCCAGCAGCTCCTGCTGAACAAAAATCTTCCCAGGGCGGAAGCCTATGTGGGGGAGGATGCCTGGAAAAAGGTGTGCGAACGCGACGACATCGATCTGGTTTATATATGTACCGACTGGTTAAGCCACACCCCCATTGCAGTCTATGCGATGAAACACGGAAAGCATGTGGCCATTGAAGTGCCGGCGGCCACAACTGTGGATGAGTGCTGGCAGTTGGTAAATACGGCTGAAATAACGCGTCGCCATTGCATGATGCTGGAAAACTGCTGTTACGATTTCTTTGAACTGAATACGCTCCACATGGTTCAAAAGGGGTTGTTCGGAGAAATTGTGCATGCCGAAGGGGCCTACATCCACGAGCTGCGCAGTCAATTGGATTCGGGAACCAGTTGGAGAACAAAATTCTATGAAAGTTTTAACGGGAATCCTTATCCAACCCATGGTTTTGGACCAGTGTGCCAGGTAATGAACATTCACAGGGGCGACAAGTTGAACTACCTGGTTTCCGTGTCGTCCAACCAGTTTGGCATGACGGCTTATCTGAAGGAGAAATTCGGGGAGTCATCGCCTGAGGCAAGTAAGCATTACGAAATCGGGGACATGAATACCACGATTATCAGGACAGAAAAAGGAAAAACCATCATGATTCAGCATGATGTGACCAGCCCCAGGCCATACAGCCGCCTTTATACCATCAGCGGTACAAAAGGCTTTGCCCAGAAATATCCGAAGGAGTCGATCGCCCTGGCCCCCAACACCCATGAATTCATGCCGCAGGAACGGTTTGACCAACTGATGAAAACATACGAGCACCCGTTTATCAAGGAAATCGGAGAGGTAGCCAAACGGGTGGGAGGCCATGGAGGGATGGACTTCATCATGGACTACCGGTTGATCCACTGCCTAAGGAAGGGATTGCCC
>CAZLDP010000059.1:0-10229 GCA_964558145.1 uncultured Prolixibacteraceae bacterium
CCCTTGTATTTGTCCCGCGTGCAAAACAGGCCGGATGGTAATGGTCAGGAAACTGAGAGGAACTTTCCTGTCAAGTTGGAACCTCCAAAAATGTCATTAAGCACATAAAGATGGAGTTCAACATGGAATAATCGCTCTCCCGATTCATTCGGGATGCAGACCGCTCAAAATCCTACTTATTAGCAGATGGCGTTATGTATGTCTCTTTTTATTAGGATAAAATAAATGTTCTTTATCTAAAAATACGTATCCTTCCGACACCTTACTTTTACTGCCAATTACATCTATCAAATCAACTTGCTTTAATTTTAGTTCTTCCATCCTTATCTTAATGGCTTCTATTGGATCTGGAGCTTCAGATTATATCGGTTTGATATTCATATCAAGTATCCTTCGAACAATGACCCGCAGTTATTGCCCGGCATAAATGATGGACACAATACCCAGGATAAAGAGCAAGAACATCCACACCAGCATCCGGTTGGTTCCTTTGGGAGCATTTTTGAATTCCTTCCAGATAAATACGCCCCATAAGGCAGCAACAAGCGTGGCGCCCTGTCCTAAGCCGTATGAGATGGCTGCCCCGGCTTTCCCGGCAGCGATCAGGTTGAATGCATTCCCGATTCCCCAGATGACCCCTCCAAGTACCCCGACGATGTGGATCATAAACTTGCCGCTGAAGTACTCCCTGTAACTTGCAGGAGTGCCGCTGATGGGTCTTTTCATCAGGATGGTATTGAAAAGGAGATTGCTGACAAACACACCCAAGGAAAAAATCACAAAGGCAGTATAGGGGGTCATTTTTCCCACTGCAGGTTCGATGAAATTATCCAGATCCATCGACTTGGCCACAAACCGGTAGAAAAATGACATCAGCACACCAGCCAATATGGAAACCACAATCCCCTTGGTGCTTACCGCCTGTTTCCCGGTGGAAGCCTTTTTATAGGCCATCGCGTTAATCAGAATGGCTGCGGTGACAAGTCCCACACCCAGGAACAGAAACAACGGATCACCCTTCTGAGACCCCAGATAGTTGATGATCACCCCCAGAACGAGGGCAAGACCGATACCCACAGGAAAGGCAACCGACATCCCCACCAGGGCAATGGCTGTGCTAAGCAGGATGTTGGCCCCATTAAACAGGACCCCTCCCAGGAATGCGCTCCCCAGATTGGCCCTTTCCGCCTGTTTCAGATCAACAAGGAAACTCCGGCCATTGACACCCATGCTGCCCATTGTAAAAGCCAGCAGGAGCGATATGACCAAAACACCGATGACATAGTCCCAGTAATACAACTCGTATCTCCAGCTTTTGCCTGCAAGTTTCTGGGTATTGCCCCACGAGCCCCAACAGAGCATCGTGATGAAGCAAAAAAGGATAGCCAGTGAATAACTTTCAACGATAAACATAATGGTAAAGTTTGATTAAATGTGAATATTCCTGTTATTTAAAAAATCGAGGATTTCCCCCTCCACCGGAATGGAGGGTTGGGCTCCAAGCTTTGTAACGCTAAGCGCAGCAGCGGCTGTGGCAAACCTGAGCGCCTGTTCCATGCTTTGATATTTATGGATACCCACTGCAAGGGCTCCGCAAAAAGTATCCCCTGCACCGGTTGTATCCTTCACTTCCACACTAAAGGCAGGAATTCGCAGGCATTCAATTCCGTTGCTATAAATACACCCTTTGCTGCCTAATGTCAATATAACGTTCTTCACGCCCATACCCAGCAAGGCATTGATGATTCCATCTTCTCCGGTCATGTCCATCTTCTCGCCGGTTATGGTTTCCGCCTCTGTTTCATTGACCACAAGGATGTACAGGGAACGCAGGATATCTTCCTCCAAACTGGAAGCAGGAGCGGCATTCAGCATCACTTTTTTCCCGTAACGGGATGCGATCCCGCAAATGGTCTTTACCGTCTCATAGGGTATTTCCATTTGAAGGATAATTAAATCCGCATCTTGGATGATTTCCTGATGGTTGATGATATAACCGGCCTCCAAAAGCCTGTTGGCTCCCGGTATCACCACAATGCTGTTTTCACCCCGTTTGTCTACCCAGATTACCGCCGTCCCGGTAGTTTCATTCTCTGTCAGCAACGAAAGCGATACATCAATTCCTTCATTTTTATAATAGGCCAAGGCATTCCTGCCATTGAAATCGTCACCCAGGCTGGTGAGAAAACGAACCGATCCGCCCGAACGTTGAGCGGCCACTGCCTGATTGGCACCCTTGCCCCCCATCGCCTGATGAAACGACAAGCCTTCAAGGGTTTCTCCTCCCTGGGGGAAACGATCCATGGTGATAATATAATCGGAATTGGAACTTCCGATAACCAATATGTTTTTTTCTGCCATGCTGTTTTATTATATACTTACCTGATGAAATCAACTTGGTTATATAATTGATGATGAATCTTTGAATTTTTCATACGGATTTATACTATTTAATGCATTGTACTTCAATTATTTATCTGTTGGCTAATATTCATTTTTTGTCTTTTCCCACCAATCAATAAGTTCTTTATTCAATTTCTTATCAATTTTCGGACACGCAATCATTCCGAATGATACAGGTTGTTTGTCCTTGTATGATTTTATAAAAGTCGCTGCATAGGCACCTTTTTCCGCAAATCCTTTTGGAATTACAGATGAAAGGGTATTTTTAAAACAACGACAAGAATCTCTTGAATCCAATAAGGTTATCAAAGTATCAATATGATCTCTTTTTACCCAATCAATTGGAAATTCGTCACTCATAGAAAGGCAAGGAACAAATCCCTTACTATTCGGTTTTACTTTCCTTGACACCGCTTCAATAAACGTAAATGGATCATATTGCTCAGGCCGTACCAATGAATAACCTGCCGGTTTAGAATTATTCCATTTTTCACCACATACTTTCTCCTGAATTTCATTTAATTGAATGGAATCTTTACCAATAGAGGGCTTCTTTAAACAAATGGTTTCAACAGATTCGCTGTAAATCGGATACTTTTCTGAAAATTCTTTTGAATTATGCTGTCCGCAAACAGTTAGGGTCAAAAACAACAATGGAATAAGTAACTTCATTTCAGCACATTTTTAAGTTTGTTCACCACGTAAAAATGAATATTTCGCAATTCCTGCCTTGGAACTTGCACAGAACAAAATTACATCTCCTTTTGTATCAGCAGGAACACGGTCGATTCAAATAATGGATCAGTAGTAAACAACTTTACCCCGGTCCTTGCGTGAATACACAATCACATCCTGGGCATCAATCCGATATCCTTCAGGTACGTGTTTCACTTTCAGGGTTACGGAATGTTTTCCTTCCTCCAGATCATAGTTCCATGTTACATCGTGGCGGCGTACACGTCCGTTGGTGGGGATTTTTGCCACTTCGAACAAATTCCCGTCGATGAATACCTCCGTTTCAAGGATCTCATCCTGCAGGTCGCTTGCTTTCACGCCCCTACCGAGCAGGACAAAACCAGATCCTTCCACATCGAAGGTGACCTCTTTAGTTTCACTGGTCAGTTGCACACCGACAGATCTTCTGTCAACAGGATAAAGTCCTTCAAAACACTGTTCAAACGGCACGCTCTCAGGAGTCTGGTAATTAATTTTTACATCTTCCCCTGTGATTTCTCCCCCGTTCCTTTGGATTACTTCTAAAGCATGCCGGAGTCCGGTTTCATATACATGGTTGAGCGACATCGTCGTGTGTGCAAAATCCAAATCTTCCACTTTCTCAATTCCCTGCTTCCAGTAATCCGGAATTTGATTGTATCCGATCAGGGTACCTAAAATTCCGGCAGCGTTGGCCGGGTTACAGTCTGAATCATACCCGCAGCGGGTGCTGATATCAATGGTAGCTCCGTAATCGCCTTTTCCATAGAGTAAACCAATAACAATGTAGGCTCCATTAATTTTTGCATCGATATTAAAGGGCCTGAAAACCCCTTCGGGACACCCTCTGTCGGAGGTCCATTTTTTCTGTGCCTCAAACCAGGCTTTTTTCCAGTCGGACGGATCTTCGCGGTAGCACTTGATGACATCCATTATGCACTGGTAATATTCACTTTGCGGCGGAATAGTTTTCAGGGCTTCTTCCACAACAAATTCAATGTCATCGTGAACAAAAGCCAGGGCGTACATGGCCGCCACGTACACACCGCCATAAACTCCATCCCCGTAATTCATGATGTGGCCAATACGCCAGCCAATCTCTGCCGCTGAGTTGGCCATTCCCGGTGCCATAAGTCCTGCAAAATCGGCTTCAATCTGAAAATCAATGTCATCAGCATGCGGGTTGTTTTTCCAATGACCCGATGCAGGCGGCATAATGCCATTCAGAATATTGTACCGTGCGGCCTGGTTGGCATGCCACAATGGGTAACCGGCATTTGCAAAGGCTTTAGCATGCAGGGAATCAGGAGCATCAAGTCCATGTTTGTCGAATACTTCCACAAAAGTCAGATCCATGTACACATCGTCGTACAACCCGGGTGAATTTTTATAATACCATTCCATCCGGGAGTCATCCCAGGGGATCAGGATATCCTCTCCTATCATCGTGCCATTCCATTTGAATTCGGTCGGTCCGCCATAGGTGCATCCGATCACCTGACCTGCCCAGCCTCCCTTTATTTTATCCATCAACTCACTTTTTGACAGGGTATACGACTTTACCGGGGTCTCTTTCACATTGCATGAAATAAGCCCAAGCAGACAACTTAGGATCAATAATTTACGTATATTCATCATAATAATATAATTAATTGAATTTCTGATTGTTTATCAATGGTGAACAAAATCTCTTGCAGGTCAAATTGCACAATTGTTTGTATAATTCAAGTGCCTTTAAAGATAAGTCAGCAAATATAAGGATTAGCAACTCAAATATGAAAAATAGGAATACGAACAAACGATTGCACAATTCATGCAGCAATAAATCCGGCAGGAAAATTTCTGGTTTTCCTGCCGGATGTGCAGCCCTTTTGCGGCCAATCTCACACCAGAGGTAATGACTCGCCGGGCCTCTTAATCTCCTGCTTCCGCATCATACCCGTAAAACTCCATTTCCCACAAGTCGATCCATCCGCTGGAGGAACGGGAGTTCTTCCAGACAACGGCCAGATATCTGAAATGCTGCATATCCGACCAACTTTTCGTCCATGTGGCGGTGCTGAAGTAAAAGGTGGTCGTCAGATAGGTACTGTTGGCAATTGCTGCAGCAAATCCGGGAGAAGCGGCATATTCAGAGCCTGCGTTGGGATCGAAAGGTTCATTTCCCCAATAAATCTCCACCGAATTGCCAAAACGCCTGTTAAGGGTGACCTGATCCTGGTATAATGAAACCTTGTTAATGTAATATGAATCTTTCTTCATATCCACCGCCATAATCTTTGGAAAAACATTGGCCAGGGCTCCCTGAGCACTCACCCATCTGTTGCTTCTGTCAATAATGCCATCAAACACTTCGGAAGGCATAAAGTTACCGTCCCAAATCTGATCGGCAGTAACTTCAACCCCCCACGATTTACGATCCAATAGTCCGGAGATAGGATTGATTGACTTTT
The DNA here is from genome assembly GCA_964558145.1 of uncultured Prolixibacteraceae bacterium. Lineage (GTDB taxonomy): Bacteria > Bacteroidota > Bacteroidia > Bacteroidales > Prolixibacteraceae > UBA1413. Next base: position 5,571 of record CAZLDP010000059.1, read on the forward strand.
TCCATTCATTCCAGATGGTATCCAGCCCTTCAGCCGGGCAATAGCTGGAACTGAATTCAAAGCGCTTGCCGCTTACAGCGCCGGGCAGAGAGATCTTATTGCTGATTGCATCCATGGTCTCGTTATGCACAACGGTTTCACCACTGGTGTTGACATACCTGAACCGAGTTGCAATCATCTCATTCGTACCATAGCTCATCACCAGATCAGCAGCATTACCTTTTACTTCGGCAGAAGAAACGGTGCGATCAGCATGCATCATCAGCCAGTTTTCCGCATAGGGAGCTGCAGTGATTTCGGTCACCATCGACTGATTGCCATTGGAATCAAAGTTCACCAGTTGAAAGGTGTAGGATCTTTCTTCAAGTCCGTCCACCATGAGTTCAATCCGTTCTCCGGAAAAGTTGGCATAATCAATGTCCTTCACTGCTGCTTTGTTGTTCCAGTATACCTTGGCCGTTCTAACCGAGGGGTCCTTAGGCGTATCCCAAACCAGTTTAATACGTTTAAATCCGGAATATATCGCCACACCATTCGTCTTCTGAGGATACACATATCCGCCTTTCTTGACGAATTCCTTGTACACCTCATCCTGATCTTTACAGGAGTAGAATCCCACCCCAATGAACAGGGCCAACAGCATATATAAACTCTTCTTCATGTTATTCTGCATTTTAAATAATTCTCACATTATTTGCCGTACACTTCAAGAATCTGCCCGAAAGGGGTTATCTCACCCAACTGTACCTGCCCGACAGTTGCCTTGGTGTCCCAAGTGGCGAAGGTATTCACAATCACGACACGGAGATAGCGCAGCTCATCATAGGCGTGCTCATACTTGGTGTCGTCCATTTCAAACTCGGTACCGGTATTGATCATGGCACGATCTTCGGCCGTGTAGGAACTGGGAACTGTTCCATCAGGATTGTAACCCGAAGGACGGGGTTGTTCAAAATACCCCAGCTTAAACCAGGTATTGTCAAATCCATGCTCGTTAGTGGGGACTACTACACCGGTCGGCCCCATACTTCCCCAGAATTCAAATTCACGGGGATGAGCTCCCGTCCAAAGCGCATAGTCGATACGTGCCATCTTCCCGATACGACTAAGCTTCGCACGAACACCGAGATCGATGGTAAACCATTGGGGCATCGGATTGCTGCTGGTACTTGCATAGAAGTAGGGAGAAGCAGATAACCCTGACCCATCCCACAAACCCTGAATGGGATACAACGACGAATTGGTTGAAAACGAATTGTCATCCCCGGGATTGTAATACTTGAACAGTCTCTTGTCAAGAGCGACCTCCTTTAAAGGCTTTAAAACCTTGACCAGCGTATCCGATTTATTGCCCCATCTGTCCCGGATATAAACACCGAAAATGGTTTTAACATCTTCAAGACCACGCCGGGGCAGGAAGATATCCTCAGATGCGGTAAACAAGGTCGTCACCTCCACCCATTTCTTGGATTTATCAGGAAGATTAATATTGGTCGTGTCCTTATCGGCAAGCAGAATAACAGCCAGATCAGCCTTGGAGGTATTGTTCATCACATGGACCTTGATTCCTCCAAAAGCCTCCATAATATCTAATTGTACAGTTTTCACTGCCGCCGGCAATGGCGTGATGGTTACGTCGACCGGACTTGAAGTGACTTCGTTCACATTGAAAGCCCTCACCTGGACCTTATGATCGAGCGTATCGGCAAAGCCCACAATCACAAGAGTGTCTAAATACCGTGAAATTTTGGTATTAACCACTTCTCCGTTGCGTTCATAGGTAGCCATCACACCCTTCAAATTATCATCATCCGGAATTTTAACCTTGATGACTGCCCCCCCGGGTTTATTGGTAATCTGCGTAACCTCCACCGGTTTGGGCGCCGGAATGGAGGCATCAATCTGGTCAATCCGCCCGGCTTCATCACAACTGAAATAAATCAGCATTGTTACGAATACCAAACAAGAAATTATTATTTTTTTCATATCTATTTTTATTTCCTGGTTAAACAATTACCATCCTAAGTTCTGAATAAGATTCGGATTCTTTTCAAGTGTTGCAGTCTGAATCGGCCAGAAGTAGTTTTTCTGGGCAAAGGGCTGTTCAGCAATCAACACTTTCCGGTAATACTCTTCCGGCTGCACTCCAATCACCTTGAAACCATAAATATTCTTCGAATATTCCTTATTGGCCTCTTTCCAGCGGCGAAGATCCCAAAAACGCTGGCTTTCAAAAGCGAACTCATTCAGACGTTCCCGGTGAATAATCTCGCGCATACCGGCTTTGGTATTATACCTGCCGGGAGAAGTGCTGTATTGATCCCATGAGGTTTTGACATCGGGTATTCCGGCACGTTCCCTGATCGCATTGATATGATCAAACATTTCACTGCTGTGGGGTCCACTGGGGCCTTCCGCCTCATTGATTGCTTCGGCATACAACAGATAGAGGTCGGCCAGACGAATCATCGGCCAGGGATACCAATAGGTTGACAAAGGACTATTATTTGCACCAATCCGGTTCCGGTAAGGATACATCTTTTTGGCATAATAACCGGTCACCGGGCCCGTTTCATTGCCCGTTTTTGCCAGCGCCTTCCCCATCCGGCATTCGACAGCAAAGATATTCTCCGGCTTCAGGTCGTTGTAATTGGTCAACGCACCAACCCATTTGCCGCCATCAAAACCCAGGTAAGCATAAAAACGCGGTTCCCGTTCGAAGTTCAATTGAATAGTAGTATACCCCTCTTCGAGGTAATAGGCATGCGCATGGTCACCTTTACGAAGTGCATATTCATTCAATCCCTGCCGCTCAATATCAAAGTTGATTGGTAAACCATTCCTGGTATAAAATTGTTCGGCGATTTTCAGGGGGACACCAATGAACGCGTAGCAACTCAGAGAATGTGTCCAGCCCAAAGCCTTGTACTGAATATTAGGTTGAGTCAGTTGCTGCCACATCGCCAACTGTGTGAGATCGCTTTGCGTATTGCCCCAGATGATTTCTTCGTTCCATCGTTTGCACATCAACCCACGTAAGGTGAAGTCGAGGTACAGGGTATCGTTTACACGGTACTCATTATCGTACTCGTAGAGTTTCACATTGGCCAGGGCACAAAGGTCAATCGCTTCCCTGCACGCCGTCACTGCATTTTCCCAACGCTTCAACTGATCCGCTTCGGACTTATTTTGCGAAAACAGTTGTATACCACGGCTATCCACCAGGGGAGCCTGGTCAACATTGTTATTAAACAACGGACTGGCCGCATAAACCGCCACGCGGGCTTTAAACGAGGCAGCAATAATCTGGTTGATACGTCCGTATTCATCGACCGAAGGATTGACCAACGGGAGGTCAGGAATGGCTTCATTCAGCAATTCAATTACATAGTCGAAGCCATCATCGACCGGATCACGGAAAACACGTACTTCCTCCACACTGGCATCAATAGGAAGACTCTTCTTAACAATAGGTATAGGACCCCATTTACGGATCAGATTAAAATGGTAGTAAGCTTTGAGAAACTTAGCCTCGGCTTTCCACTGCAATTTTTCCCACCCTTCCATATCAGGAACGATATCAACATTATCGATCAGAATGTCGCAACAGCGGATACCCTGGTACATGGCGGCCCAGTCATTGGAATAAACCGTAGTTGCACTTTGTAAACCCCTTGCAATTTGAAACATGGTAGAGGGTACCCTGACATTTGTATTGGATACTGATCGGCCTACCAGATCCCAAAGTTCATCCCCTCCCAACAAGGCGGGATCGGAACCTGAAGCGCCCTCCCTGGTCATGTACGAATAACAGGTACCCAGATACCGTTTGGCCGTGGAACGTAAATTGAAGGCAGTTTCAATGGTGGCCAGACCATCATCGGGAACCACATCCAGGTAATTGTTGCAGGATGACATGCCGATCAGTGTCGCTACCCCAATCAATATCAAAACCTTAATCTTATATGATAGCTTATCCATTGTCTCAATTATTTAAATGTTATGTTTACGCCAATATTGTATGTTCTCTGCAAGGGATAATTAAGACCAGAACTACCCATTTCAGGATCCCACATCTTAAATCTACTCCAGCTTAACAGGTTGGTTCCGCTCAAATAGACACGGAAGTTGTCGATACGAAGCTGCTTTGTCAACCGGTTAGGAAGGGTGTACCCCATTTCCAACTGCTTTAGACGAAGGAAGGAACCATCGCGCATCCACCAGGTACTAACCTGCGTATTGTTGTAATTCCGGTATGAACTGTAACGTGGCCAGAAGGCATAGATGTCACGGTTATCCTCCGACCAGTGACTTTTATCAATTTCCTTTAAAAGCTGTGTATCCCCAACAAACGGAGACATGTCGGACGCATCAATCCAGAAAGATTCATTGGCCAATCCCTGAAAAAAGAGGGAAGCATCCATACCCTTGTAACCCAGGGAGAATCCGAACCCATAAATGATTTCAGGAGTTGTCGGATTACCGATCGGCACCTTGTCGGCTTCTGAAATCACACCATCCTTATTGACGTCGGTATACTTGATATCACCCCCACCGTACTGTGAGCCAAAAGCGCGTTGCGAAGGACTGTTTACAGCATCCTCGTCGTCGATGAAGAGACGTTCCGCAAGATAACCCCAGATTTGCTTGATGGAGTAT
>CAZLDP010000060.1:0-10017 GCA_964558145.1 uncultured Prolixibacteraceae bacterium
CTGCTTTCCAACCCTGGGGGAATTCAGCAGGAGCTGGTCGTGCAGGACTTACCCAGCGCAAAAGTAGCAAAAATGAGTTATATTTGCTGTTCAATTCCTTAAAAAAATCGAATATGGAAGACCATTCAGCCTACAACGTGCAGGAAATACCTGATTCTGCCCCATCGATGTGGAAGCATGCCTTATCTTACGGGTTATATTACGCTTTACTCAGTATCGTGATAATGGTAGTTGCCTATATTACGGGAACGTTAACTGCCAAGCCGTTGCAGTATATTTCCAATGTGGTTTTGATAGCCGCTGTGGTGGTTATCCAACTCCACTATCGGAAAATTCTGGGAGGTTTTATCTCCTACGGGCAATCCATAGGAATTGCGGTACTGTCGATGCTTGTGGCTGCTGTTCCCGTTGCCGTTTATACCTGGTGTTTATACAAGTTCATCGATCCCGGACTTCTGGACCAGTTGAAACTAATTGCTGAAGAGAAACTGGTGAATATGGGCTTGTCGGAAGAGATGATCAGTGCGAACATGGCGTTTTCGTCCAAATTCATTTCCCCCTCCTTTCTTTCGATCTCTCAACTTTTCAATCTTCCCTTGACTGCCCTGATCATCGGATTGATTTCTTCGATCTTTATTAAAAAGCAGTCGCCCGACAGAATTTTTGAATAGTAAATAACCTTTTTGTATGGATATTTCCATTGTCATTCCTCTTTACAACGAGGAGGAATCGTTGTCTGAACTGACCCGGTGGATTCGCCGTGTTATGGAAGACAACCATTTTACTTATGAGATTATCCTGGTTGATGACGGGAGTAACGACACTTCCTGGGAGGTGATCTGCAACCTGAGTCAGGAAAATCGTTTCATCAGGGGAATCAAATTTCGCAGGAATTACGGGAAATCAGCTGCCCTTTACTGTGGATTTGAGGCTTCCCAGGGCGATGTGGTCATCACCATGGATGCGGACCTTCAGGATAGTCCCGAAGAAATTCCTGAACTCGTCAGGATGATCAGGGAAGATAATTTGGATATGGTTTCGGGGTGGAAAAAGAAGCGTTACGATCCTTTCACCAAGACATTGCCCAGCAAGCTCTTTAACGGAACAGCCCGCCTGGCATCGGGCATTCAGTTGCATGATTTCAATTGCGGTCTCAAGGCATACCGGAAAGCTGTAGTGAAAAGCATCGAAGTGTATGGCGAGATGCACCGTTATATTCCAATATTGGCGAAACATGCCGGTTTTACCCGGATCGGGGAGAAAGTAGTGCAACACCAGGCCAGGAAATACGGGAAAACCAAATTTGGTATCGAACGATTCATTCACGGATACCTTGATCTGCTCTCGGTCATTTTTATTTCCAAATTTGCAAAAAAACCGATGCACCTCTTTGGCCTGCTGGGTACTTTTATGTTTTTGCTGGGCTTTGTAGCTGCAATAGTCGTCGGGGTCCATAAGCTCCGCATGCTTTCAAAAGGGATCCCTGCTCCCCTGGTCACCAACAATCCCTATTTTTACCTGGCACTGGTAGCCATGATACTGGGTACCCAGTTGTTTCTTACGGGATTTATCGCTGAACTGGTTTCCCGTAGCGCCTCAGAGCGGAATATTTACCAGATTGAAACCCGGACGGGCGATGGAATAGAGAATACTCCCTGCAAATAACGATTCTTCATGAACAATTCTTTAGAATTCACCGGGAGGAGGAAAACAGGAGAGATATACCGCGATTCACTCAGGTTTATCCTTACCGAATGGAAACCGCTTACCCGGCTTATCGCACTTTATGTAGTTCCTTTCATCGTTGTATATGCCGGAGCACAGGTTTTTATGCAGATTAAACTGACAGGGTTAGCAGAATCGATCAGGGAGATGGAACCTGACAGACTGATGCGGGAGGCGGGTCCCTTTTATAAAAACCTGCTGATTACCCTGGGTTTTTATATTTTCGTACAGTCGCTCTTTATGGGCGCCGTATATTCCTACATTACGGGGTATGTAAACCGGGGCAGGAATGAATTCAGTGTCGCTCATGTGGTTCCATCCCTATCCTCCAATGCCCTGACAGCCCTGGGAGCCTCTCTTGCTGTCGTATTAGTTTCCGTGTGGGGCCTTTTTTTGCTGATCATTCCCGGAATCATTTTGGCCAATTCCCTTTCCCTTACACCCTTTATCGCCATTCATGAGAAAAAAGGGATTTATCCGGCTTTGTTGCGATCCTTTACCCTCACAGGTAAAGCGTGGTGGAATACGCTGGTTTTGAATCTGATGGCCATTCTGATTCCGTGGGGTATCAATTTCCTTATTACGCTGCCGGTATCCACTTTACCTGCATTGACAGAGGCTGCATCTGCAAACCCAGTGATACCGGCCGCACTTGAAACATGGCAGTGGATTTACGTGGGCGCCGCTCTCGCAATAAGCTCGCTGTTTTCGATTTTCGGCTATCTCTTCTTAGCCTTTCAATACTTCAATCTGAAATCCCGAATGGAAGAACCTTGATTTCAGTACCGGGCATCAGAACCGGCGATGATAAATACGAAAAAAGCAGTGAGCGAGGTCCGAACTCAATAGGTCAGAAAACAGGCAAGTTAAACCGGGCGCGGGTTTCCTCCACCTCCCGTACCAGCCGCTCCATGATGAAGGAAACCGGTTCTATGGAATTGATCATGGAAGAAACCTGACCGATTTCGAGTTCCCCGTTTTCCAGGTCCCCTTCAAAAATCCCCTTTTTGGCCCTGCCTTTCCCAAGGATAGCGGCCAGTTCCTCTTTCAGGGCGCCGCGGGCTTCAGCCTCAGCTACCATTTGGAAGAAGCCATTTTTAATCAGTCTTACCGGCGCAAGTTTTTTAAGTGCAAGCTGGGTATCTCCTTCTCCAAGCCTGGTCACAAGCTTCTTAAATTCGGGATGCGCCGACGATTCCTCTGCCACGGCAAAGAGAGAGCCAACCTGTACCCCTTCGGCGCCCAGCGCCATGGCAGCCACAATGGAGGCTCCGGAGCCAATCCCTCCGGCAGCCAGAAGGGGCAACGACACAGCCTGACGTACCGCAGGCACCAAAACCATGCTGGTAGTCTCTTCCCGACCATTATGCCCTCCGGCTTCAAATCCCTCGGCAACTACGGCATCCACCCCCGCTTCCTCACATTTTCGTGCAAACCGTGCGCTCGACACCACATGAGCAACCACAATACCCCTATCCTGTAGCCAGCGCGTCCACTTGCCGGGCGTACCGGCAGAGGTAAACACCACCGGAACCTTTTCTCCTGCGATAATCTCCATGATCTGCTCCACCTCAGGATACATCAGGGGAACATTCACGCCAAAGGGATGGAGAGTCGCTGCCCTGGTTAACCGGATATGTTCCAACAAGGTCTCAGGGTGCATCGAACCCGCCCCCAGAAGGCCCAGACCTCCCGCATTGCTGACAGCCGATGCCAAACGCCAGCCGGAACACCACACCATGCCCCCCTGTATAACAGGATACCGGATGGAAAAGAGATCACAAATTCTGTTCATCGCAAAAGTTGTTTATTTTTACTATTTGATCAATCTCATGTGTATCACATGAATCCTCAGCTTCTGCGAAAATACAACATAACGGTATGATCTCCGCCTCTAAACAACAGATAATCCAGATGATTGCACACCGTCTCTCCGCAATCATGCATGCCGATAGAATTTACGTTCTCGAGAAAGGGAGAATTATCGAAGAGGGTACCCACCATGCGCTTCTGCGGCAGAAGGGGCATTACTTTGCCATGTGGAGGCAGCAGATCGGAGAAAGAAAGGATTAATAAATCAGGATAAATAAGTGGGAATGACGCCGGATACAGGACAAGGCCAGGTAATTTATGCCGCTTGATACCGGATGATTACTCAGTCTTAGGCTTTTCACCCGAAAGCTCATAGTAAAGGAGTTCTTCCAGTCGCTCGCGGGTCAGGTTCCGCTCGATAATTCCACCCGTGACCACCGAAATGTGGCCCGTCTCTTCCGAAACCACCAGGGCCAGGGCATCGGTGGTCTCTGTGATCCCGATGGCTGCCCGGTGTCGCAATCCCAGGCTCTTGTCCACCTCCTTATGGGTAAGAGGTAAAATACAGCCGGCAGCCACAATCCTTTCATCCCTGATAACCACAGCCCCGTCATGTAAGTCGGTGTTCTTGAAGAAAATGGTCTTCAGTAAAGGCTGGCTAACCCTGGCATCCAGAATTTCACCCGTGGCAATCTGCTCCCTCAGCTCTGAAGTACGGGCAATAACGATGAGAGCTCCCGTCAATGTACGCGAAAAAAACAGGGAGGTCTCAATCAGGTCGGGCAGATAACTTGCTTTGTGTTCTGCTTTTCCCGGGTGAAAGAGCTTATCGAGCGATATAATCCGTGTGATATGGTGATGAGTTCCCACGTAGAGGAGGAATCTCCTAATTTCAGGATGAAAAACAATAATAAGAGCCAGAACTCCAACCCCGATGAACTGTCCGATGATGGAACTCAGCAACTCCATATTAAGTGCCCTAAAAACAATCCAGAACAGATATACCAGAAAAAAACCAATGACAATATTAAAGGCAACCGTTCCTTTTATCAGGCGGTATACCTGATAAAGGAGGAAAGCCACCAGAAGTATATCGATGATGTCAAAAAAACGGACCGTAATGAATGCAGGCATCTACAACGACTCTTTTAATTGAAGGAACAACCTGATCACTTCGGCTGCAGGTTTCACGTCGTGAACCCTCAGAATATCGGCTCCCCCAAGTAAAGCCATTGTATTCAGCACAGTAGTTCCGTTCAGGGCTTGTTCAGGAGATGTTTCCAGCACTTGCCAAACCATTGATTTGCGGCTGAGTCCGACCACCAGGGGAAGCTGAAACACCTTGAACGAATCGAGCCGGTTGAGCAGTTTGTAATTGTGATCCATTGTTTTACCAAAACCGAAACCCGGATCGATCAGGATATCTCCAACTCCGAGTTTTGTCAACCGGCGGACCGACTCACTCAGTTCAGCGGAAACATCATGCACCACATCCCTGTACCATGGATTATCCTGCATATTCCCCGGAATACCTTGGATGTGCGTGAGGATGTACGGTACTTGCATTTTGCCAATTGTTTCAAACATTTTGGAATCAATGGAACCTCCAGAGATGTCATTGACAATGACCGGACCCACTTCCTCCATCACGCTCACAGCAACCCATGAACGAAAGGTGTCAATCGACAACGGGATTTCAGGAAAGTGCCTTTTAATGGCTTTGACAGCAGGTATAAGCCTTGAGAGCTCATCCTTAGTAGAAATCATCTCTGCGCCGGGACGGGTAGAAACACTTCCAACATCGATGATCATAGCTCCCTCAGAAACCATTTGCTCTACTTTTTCCAACAAATCAATTTCGGTAGTCAACCTATTCCCCTCGTAAAAAGAATCGGGAGTTACATTAACAACCCCCATAATGCACGGATCGGTGAAGTCGAGTAAATCGCCCCCCACGTTGATCGATCTTTTGCGTTTAAGGAATTTTCCAGCAGATTGGGTAATCAGCATATAAAATAAAGTTTTTTAAATGACACAATTACAACTACAAATGTAAGAGAAAACCTTTAGATTGCTCTTTTTTTCCTATTTTTATGGCCCGAAAACAGACTATACATGAACAAGACACTTCAGCAATACGATAAGATCGCGGAAGGATGCAGGGAACTTTTCATTCAGAAAATGGGTGATTACGGAACTGCTTGGCGTATACTGAGGCCTGAAAGCATCACCGATCAGATCTACATCAAGGCGCGTCGCATTCGGAGTATTGAAGAAAAAGGGGTACAACAGATCGGGGAAGATATCCGGGGAGAATTTACCGGTATCGTCAACTATGCCATCATGGGCATCATCCAGCTCCAGTTACAGCCTTCGGAAGAAGAAATGGACCGGGAAGCAGCGCTGAAGGAGTACAACCGCTGTTTTGAAATGGCCCGGTCGCTCATGACCGCCAAAAACCATGATTACGGGGAAGCCTGGCGTAAAATGCGCATCAGCAGTTATACCGACCTGATCCTTATGAAACTTAAAAGAATAAAACATATTGAAGACCATAAGGGAATTACCCTGGTTTCAGAAGGTATTGATGCCAACTACTTCGATATAATCAATTATGCCGTATTTGCACTGATCAAGCTGAATCTGGAAAATAACTGAGGTGAAATGTGCATGTTACAAGAAACAACAAGAGGCGCTTTCTCCCACATCCAACGGACTTTCGTGAGGTGTGGTTCTGCATACATGCTTCACTCCGGTCTGCAAATGAAAAACAATTCCATAATTTATCCTTGAAAAAATGAAAATTCTGCTCCATATCTCCCGGATAATTCTGGGGATTGCCTTTACTTTCTCCGGCTTTGTGAAAGGAATCGATCCCTGGGGATCGGCCTACAAGTTTATCGATTATTTCAATGCCATGGGGCTTGGTTTTATGGAACCTGCTGCCTTCCCGCTCGGGGTTTTACTGGCTCTTGCGGAGTTTTTGATTGGAGTGGCATTGCTTTTCGCTCTTTTTCCGCGGCTTGCAAGTTGGGGAGCGTTGCTTTTCATGGCCTTTTTCACGCCGCTTACCTTATGGATCGCTCTCACCAACCCGGTTTCCGATTGCGGATGTTTCGGAGACGCTATTGTCCTTTCCAACTGGGCTACTTTTTACAAAAACATTCTCTTTATCCTGCTTGCCCTTTTTGTGTTTATCCACCGCAACAAGATAAAATGTCTTTTCAGTCAGAAAATTGCAGGGACAGCCGGAATGGCGGCCTTCCTCCTTTACTGTGCTGTCGTGGTCTGGTCAATCCGGCATGAACCCCTGTTCGATTTCAGACCTTACCACGTAGGGGTCAATATTCCCGAAGACATGTCGGTACCAGCCGATGCACCCAAGGATGTGTACGAAAACACCTTTTATTACAAAAACAGGAAAACCGGCGATGTCCGTAAATTTACAGAAGAAAATTATCCCTGGCAGGATACCCTCAATTGGGAGTTTCACAGCATGGACGAACCGACGCTCGTCTCCAAAGGGTATACTCCTCCCATCCACGGATTTTCCATCGAATCGAGGGAGGGAGATAACATATACGACTTTTTTCTGTTCGACGAAAATTATGTCTTCATCCTGGTAGCTTACGATCTTAATAAATCATCTCTTAAGAACCAGGGGAAGATCAATTCGCTGGCAAAGTGGGCTTTAGAAAAAGGGATGTCGTTTATATGCCTGACCTCCACCCTTTTTGATAATTGTGATGCCTTTGCCGCGGAAACTGGTGCACCCTATGATTTTTTTCACACCGACGAGATTGTACTCAAAACCATGATTCGTTCAAATCCCGGATTATTGGTACTTAAAAACGGGACTATTGTGGCCAAATACCATAACAACGATATCCCGACACCTGAAGAATTCAGCAGGAAGTTCCCCCTGCCTGAACCTGGAAAATAAAAATTCGATTCAGCAAAAATATCCTGAATTATACCCATTAGGAATTTAGTAAACTCAAAAAAGAACAAAACAATGAGAAAAAAAATTGTAGCAGGAAACTGGAAATGTAATACTACGGTACCGTCAGGAGTTGAACTGGCGGAAGCAGTGATGAAAACAGTCGCTGAAAACGGAGATCCTGAAGTTCAGGTGGTAGTGTGCCCTCCATTTGTCCACCTTACAAAGGTGGTGGAATCGGTCGACAACCGCCGGGTGCAGGTAGGTGCACAAAACTGTGGCGCCGAGGCAAAAGGAGCTTTCACTGGGGAAGTGTCAGCAGAAATGGTAAAATCAACAGGCGCTGCATTTGTGATACTGGGTCATTCTGAAAGGCGTGAATATTACGGCGAAACCAGCGCCACCCTGAACAAAAAGCTATTCCAGGTTTTTGCGCAGGGACTCACCCCCATTTACTGTTGCGGGGAACCCCTGTCGGTTCGTGAAGCCGGCACCCAGAACGATTATGTTAAAAAACAGCTTGAAGAAACAATCTTCCAGCTTTCAGATGCTGATTTCAGAAAAGTGGTCATCGCTTATGAACCCATTTGGGCCATTGGCACGGGCAAGACTGCTACTTCGGCCCAGGCACAGGAAATGCATGCGTTTATCCGCAACGCTGTGGCTGAACAATTCGGTACCGAAACCGCGGAGGAAACCACCATTCTTTATGGAGGAAGTTGTAAATCATCGAATGCACGCGAGTTATTTGCCAATCCCGATGTCGATGGCGGACTCATCGGCGGAGCATCGCTCGATCCGGCCGACTTTCTGGGCATCATTAACGGTTTCAGGAAATAACCGGGATAAATCTTTTTCCCCTTTTGATTCTGCTTGTGAACTATGGTCAACACCATTAAAATAACCGTCACGCTTTCTCCGTACGAACCATGGTTTGCCGATGTACTCACCGGCGCGATGGCAGAACTGGGATTCGATACCTTTGTGGAAAATGAAGAGGGCTTTGATGCTTATATTCCTGAAAACCAATACCGGGAAGAAGAACTCAAAGCTCTCTTCCATTCCCATGAAGCCAATTACCTGATCAGTTGGAGGGTGGAAATCATCGAAGCTCGGAACTGGAATGAAGTCTGGGAAAAGAATTATTTCCAGCCCCTGGTGGTCAGTGATCAGGTATTGGTACGGGCGCCATTTCACACTCATGCGCCTGATTATCCCATCACCCTTGTCATTGAACCCAAAATGGCTTTCGGGACAGGAAATCATGAAACCACATCACTGGTGATGGAAAGGATGCTTGCGATGGATTTCACCGGGAAAAGGGTTCTCGACATGGGTTGCGGAACCGGAATCTTGTCCATCCTGGCATCAAAGCTGGGTGCGAAAGAGGTCACTGCCATCGATATCGACCCATGGTCATTTGAAGCTACTTCGGAAAATATTTTGCTCAACCATACCCCAAACGTGCTCCCTGTTACCGGAGACGTTGCTTCCGTAGGGAACATGCGTTTCCATATTATTCTTGCCAATATTCAGAAAAATGTCATAATTAATGACTTGCCGAAGTACAGTTCTGCACTCCTGCCAGGAGGCACACTGGTCGTAAGCGGTTTTTATACCGGAGACCTCTCCGACATACACAAAGAAGCAGAGTTGTGCGGTTTAAATCCCACCGATTTCAAAGTAAAAAACAACTGGATAGCTGTTGCATTGGGAAAGCCGTAAAAAAATTACCTAATTTTACTTCTTTACTAACCCAAGTCGGATGAATCAGAAACGGTTTACCCTGATTTTTATTTTTTTAACGGCAGCCTTGCTGGGGCAAGTGTCTGCTTGGGCACAGGAGGGATTTACCTTTACTGATTTTTCCTCCCACGATGGAATCCCGCACAACAATGTCAGATCTGTTGCACAGGACAGTACGGGATTTCTCTGGTTTTCCACATGGGATGGACTGAGCCGGTACGATGGGTACACCTTCAAAAACTACTACCACAATCCCGACGATCAGACTTCAATCCCCTATTTTTCATTGCTCAGAATAGTCGTCGACCGGTATAACAATGTATGGATCCAATCCGAAGGACGGTCCATTGCTTTGTACGACAGGGCCAACGATTGTTTTATCAGGGAAAAAACAGATCCTGATTTATTTCAGCGCCAGGATATTGCGATCGACCAGAATGGCTGTCTGTGGAAATGCAATGTAATTTCCGGCCTTTGGCGTTACGATTATCAAAAGAAGGAATTCGTATGGGTCAAGGCTCTCTGGGATGACCAGAAGGCCATGTTTCCTCTCCTGGACTGGAGCTTCTCTTTCACTTTTGACAACCACGGGTTTCCCTGGTTCATTTTCAGCGATGGCACTCAGGTCTATTCCTGCAAAGGAGTGCCGGAGGATAATCACTCCATCCGTTTTAAAAAACAGAGAACAGGGATATCAAAAGAGTGGATACAGGAATTGACTTCCATCCCCTGGCTCGATATGGAAGTGCTTGTTTCAGAGAGTGGTCACACCTGGTTTTCCACCCAGATCGGGC
>CAZLDP010000061.1:0-9997 GCA_964558145.1 uncultured Prolixibacteraceae bacterium
GCCGTGAGATGCAAAAATTATACCCTCCCTAAAAATTAACGCATAAGAAGGAATTTGCCCGACCTGGTTGCCAATTCCCCTTCGGCAGAACGGATTGTAATCCGGTAGATGTAAAAGCCGTTCCGCAAAGTTTTTCCCCTTTCACCCAAATCCCATCTGATTGGATTGCTTTGAATTCCCGTCGACGAAACGGAAGTCTGAAAATAGTCGACACAGGTTCCGGTCACATCAAAAATCTCCACAAGGGTTTTAAAAACAGCATCAGGCTGGTTATGGGCAAAGTAAAACTGGGTATATCCTGAGACCGGGTTGGGCACACAGTGTGTTTCACTGATGTAAAAATCGCCCGTAACAACAAAATTGATAACTGCCTGCGTGGAATTATTGGCGACATCCCACACTTTCAGGATCAGGGTATGCTCCCCTACCGCCAGATTCCGGAAAGGAAACCGGATGGTACCTTTCGAATAATCGTCTTTGGCAGCCTGGTAATAGTCGTTCAACACTATCACATTGGAATAATCTCCGTCAAGAATGGCGATAATATCATGCCCAATACCGCTTCCCACCGTATTGATTCCGTTTTCATCACTCACTTCGGCCAGAAGCAGCGGATTCCGGCTGGTCTCATCTCCGCTTTTGAAAGAAGTATCATCCAGGTAAAGGTTCACCTCCGGAGGGGTGATGTCCTGGACCTGGGAACCGGCGGAACCCCCGATGAAGAAATTTTCGAAGGCGCCATGGGCATCCTCCCTGCCATTCTCAGCGTAATAGAGTATTTTCCCGTTCCCCTTGCTGTAAGAGATATCTTTGGGGACGACGAAGCTGAATGAAAACTCACCAGAACTTACTGTGGCTTCACCCTTGTACACAATGCTGTTCTGCAAGGTATAGGTGAAAGGATTTTCCCCTGCATTTCCCAGCGTTTTCTGTGTGACCGGTTTATCATAAACCACAGCCGTCAGCTTACCATTGAAACCGGTCAGTTTGTTCCCGAAATGATCGGTTATCTCCCCGGAGATAGCGACCTTGGACAAGGCCTTCAGGGTATCAGGAGTGGTTTGGGAATCTTTTGAATTGATTTTCCGGGTTACCACCCGGTATTTGGGATACGAAAGCCGCAAGGCTGGATCGGCCAATAGGGTAAAATTTCGTTTGTTGATGGAATTTACCGTGTTGATCTTGGCAAACCGCATGATATCTCCCATTCTGAAATTATCTCCATGAGCATCCTTCTCAAAAACATACTGATAAAAATTACGGCTCAGCAGGTAGTTCGAGTAGGCATACGCCATGCGGGTGGTAGAAAAAAGGCCAATCCCTCCTCCGTTGGGGTTCAGGAGGATATACTCACCTGCCGAGGTTTCGTCGGCGTCGAAACGGCTGAATTCGCAGGTAGCCGTCACGAAAATGGGCAGGTTATTCCGGTTCGACCAACTGTTAATTCCTGAAACATCAAGAACCCTCTCATCGGCCATAAAACGGGTGTTGGCATGTCCCACATAATTCAGGATAAGAACTCCCTTTTTTACCTGTTGGTTGATGGCTTCCGTCACTCCCGGGTACCTTTCACCCCCAGGTGTGGTTACCTGTGGCCAGGCATCCAGATAGATTTTTTCGGTTTTGAACTCACGGTGATTGGCATTTACCTGGTTTGCAAGGGCTTCTGAATCAGCCATGTGCAGATTTCCGTCTTCGTCATCGCCTATAAAACAGAGATTCGACCGCCACAACCCCAGCGATTCGGGTGCGTAATAATTCACAATCTTCTTGGTGACAATTCCCGCTTCATAGGGTGTAGACACAGGTAATCTTCCGATCCCCAGGTCCATCAACCCATTGTATACACTCTCTCCCCTGTCTAAGATCACATAATAATCGTCGGAAACAAAGGATGAAGTGGGGACCAGCGAGTTTTCCGACTGAAAAGTCGGGATAAAATTGCGGTTGACTCCGTTGATGTTCCGGTTGTCATAACTGCCATCGCCGAAAAGAAGCACATATTTAATTTTACTGCTCCGGTCGCGGCACATGCGAATAAAATTCCGGATTGCGGTTGCATCCGGACTCCCAGAACCGAACTCATTGTATACCTGGGCGGAAGATACCACTACCACCTCCATGTTGTCGTTTGTCCGGTGAAATGCAGCCACCTGTTCAGCCGCATCCATGAAATCGGAATGGGAGATGATCAACAGCTCCGGAACCGGCAGGGCATGAAGATCCTGATTGGGGACCTCTCCTGCCATCACAGGCTCAGGAAAATTTCCGGATGTCCTGAAAGCTACGTATTCCCTCAGGGAGGAGGCTGGACGGATGAATTGGATCTGGGTTCCCTGCCGGGTTACAGGAACTTCAAAAATATCAGCCGGTTCAGTAATATCCCATATCTTCAGGTCAGCCGAACCATTTTCCAGGATGAAACTTGCCACGTTTCCCGCTCCCACACTCCGGGTATCCCTGAAGAAGAGCTCGTCGGCGGTTATTCTCAATTGGCGCCTCCTGTTCACCGTGATATAGTCGAGCCATGCATCCGACAATGCATTGGAGGCGCTGTAGAGCAGACCGATTTCCACTACCGGAGATACCAGGGAAACTGAATAGTCCTGCTGTTTCTCATCCGCATAAAGGGTGATTTCATTATCGACATTGACCGCATTAAAAATAAGGGGTAATTGCTTTTGCTGGTTTATGGTCACTTCCAGGGAGGAGACAGAGGAAGAACGACCGGCCCCGCTGATTTTAACACGGGCAGGCTCACCGCTCACCTGATCCGGACAATTTAGGGTGACCGTCCGGCTAAAAGCGTGTCCGAATTTTTCCCCGAACCACCGTTGACCCGATCTGATCAGGTTATACTGCTCAGTCTCGTGACGCTGATACTCATCAAAAGAAGTTACCTGATGGGTGGGAGATTCATTTACCACGCCGGCAGTTTCCACCTGCCAGGCTCCACCCCCTTCCTGACTCAGGAAATAATAGCAGTAATCACTGTAAGGGTTTACGGTATGCCGGAACGAGGAAGTCGTTGGATCCCACTCCCATGCAGTGGTTCCTCCTGAATAGAAGAAAAGTGCATCTTTCCCCGATCCATCCTTACCCCTCCAGCACCTGTTCTTCGTCAAATCATCGACAGGGATTTCATCAAGCGACTCGGCCAGCTTATACCCTCCGTTGCCGAAAACATTCACCTGCCCGGGATTGGGGAAACCCCAACTGGCCAACTTCTCATAGGTCACTTTATAGACCCCCTTCCCCGATGTTCTTATCCTTACCCATTTCCCCTTATTCAGGACAGAATTTTGCTTCCATGGAATTGCCGGATCCTGGCCCCCTGCACCCATTGATGGAATACCATTAATTATCAGAAAGAAAAATATTAGAATAATCCTGGTCATGTATCTATACTTAATATCGATTGAAACGGAACAAAACCGCGTTTATTGCCAGATGATTTGTCATGATAAATACCCGGTTGATTCCACAAAATTAAAAATGAAATGAAATGAAACGGAGGAAATATACATTTCCCCGTACAATATTGATCAACCGAAATAGTTATATTTGTGTCGTCATAAAAAAGTTAACAGCAAATTTATTTCAAATATGAAAGTTAAATTCCTGATTGTATTCATATTGGCTTTGGGTTTATCGGGTTGCTCATTAAAAAAAGGCCACAAATCGCAGACTACCGGTTGGGCTTACAACGATCCGGAAACTGGAAATATTCCCTACAAGTCGGGATATGAACAAAGTGCAGGCCCCGGGTTAATTTTCATTGAAGGGGGAACCTTTACGATGGGCCGGGTGGAAGAGGATGTCATGTCGAAATGGGATAACACCCCCCGCAGGGTTACTGTAGCCTCTTTTTACATGGATGAAACCGAGGTTTCGAACCAGTCGTACAGGGAGTATGTTTATTGGGTCGAAAGAGTATATCCAGGTGACAGGGCCAAAAAAGAATCGGTTCTTCCCGATACCCTCCAGTGGCGTGAAGAGTTGGCCTACAACGAACCTTACATTCAGAACTATTTCAGGCATCCGGCTTATGCCGATTATCCGGTGGTCGGGGTTTCCTGGGTTCAGGCCAATGCTTACTGCCAATGGCGCACCGACCGGGTCAACGAGCAGATCCTGGTCAACAAAAAAATCATGAAACACAATCCCGCACAGACCGGACAGGATATCTTCACTACCGACACCTATCTTGCGGGGATGTACCAGGGTACTGCCGGGAAAAAACCGCAGGAAAACAAAGACGGAACAGCCAGAAGTGTACGGTGGGAAGACGGAATCCTTCTGCCTACCTATCGTCTGCCCACGGAAGCCGAATGGGAATATGCCGCCTTGGGTCTGATCGGAAATGCAGAGGATGAATTGCTGTCCGACAGAAAGATGTATCCCTGGAATGGCACTTACTTGCGCGAAGACTCCAAGAAATACAAAGGAAGAATGCAGGCCAACTTTACCCGTGGCAGGGGTGACCTCATGGGTATGGCCGGATCGCTCAATGACAACGCCGATATTGCCTCTACTATCCGTTCTTACAAACCCAACGACTATGGGCTTTACTGTATGGCCGGCAATGTCAACGAATGGGTTTACGATGTCTATCGCCCGCTATCGAACAGGGATGTGGCTGAATTTCAACCTTTCCGTGGAAATGTCTTCACAGTGCCTTCAAAAGATGCCAATGGCAACCTGATTCGCGACAACTACGGTGTGATGAAATTAGATACCCTCGCTGACTTCAGAAATTTCAAAGACGGGGATCCCAACTCTCAGATCATTGACGGCAACCAGTGGACCGAAATGCAGAACAACACAACCAAAGACATGTACATCCAGGATGACCGGCCGGGGTATTTCTCTTCGCTGCTGGGGGATGACGTACGGGTTTACAAGGGTGGTTCGTGGAAAGACCGGCCTTACTGGCTGACTCCCGGAACGCGGCGCTATCTCCAGGAAAACCAATCGAAGAATGACCTGGGCTTCCGATGCGCGATGACCAGAGTGGGGAGTCCCGGAGGCTTTTAAACTGACTCATTCATTGAGAATCAGAATATCCTTAAAATAATCTCTACAAACTTTTCCAGCCCGGTAAATCCATAATCCGGCATGCTTTCTTAGACAAATCAGGATCGAAAAAAACGACAATGATCCTGTGTGAGGCAACAGGCCCCCTGTCTTTTCCAAACCGGAACCCGATTCATTTGGTTGGTTGTGCACCCCAACCGATCAGATGTCGATGTCGGCCCTTACTCCTGCAGAAAGCCAAATGCCGGGCTGGAGGATTCCGCAGATAATCCATGGCATACCGGGAGAGAAAGTGGACTTTAATAGTATAAATCGGTAAAAGTAGGCATGCGCAACGTCTTATTCGCCGATCCATACAGCGAGAGCGTGTGATGGATCTTCCATACAGCATCAACACCCGGATAAAACCTGATTCCCTGACGATCCGTGACCAGATGGACCATCGTTCCCGCCGACAGGGTCAGCCGTCCTTACTCAAGGGCTGCGTCCCCGCCGGCCTGGAAAAGACCATACGCGCTGGCGGATGCCCTCAACCGGAGGTGGTTTTTCTGATAGAAAACAGAATCGTGGTTCAGAATGCGATATAAAAAAAGCATTCCAGTGTTATCTTTGCATCCTTAACACCAGGAAGCCTGCCGAACATCGCCCGGCAACCTAAAAATAAACATCATGAACATCACCATCCTTCTACTTCTGATCCTCACGGGGCTGGTCACCGGCGCCTTTGCAGGAATAATGGGCTTGGGCGGCGGATTAATTATGATCCCGGCTCTGGTCTTCATTTTTGGATTTTCCCAGCAACAAGCCAATGGCACCAGCCTGGCAGTCATGCTGCCCCCTATCGGCCTTTTTGCAGCCTGGAACTACTACAAGGCCGGCTATGTAAACCTGAAATATGCCCTTATTATCGCAGTTGCCTTTATGATCGGAAGCTATTTCTCCTCGGCATGGGCTATAAAAATACCCGAAATAACGCTGCGTAAAATCTTCAGCATCACTCTTTTTCTGCTGGCCATCAAAATGTTTTTCACGAAATAGGAGGAACCATTGCACGATGTAGGCTTATTCCCTGATCCACCGGTTATTTTTGGGACCAATTTTCTGAAAGGGAAGTGGTTTCAACCCATATTTTGCGAGGAGTTCCGTGGAACACCACTCCTGAAGAGTTTTTCCGCCCGACTACGTAGTTGAATTGTTGATCACCACCTGAACATTTTCACCGATCCGCACCTTTCAAAAATGTTTCCGTAGATATGCACCCCTGAAATCATATCATCTAACCGGACTCCCGCAGCGCCGTTGTGGGTACCCCCGGCGATGTCCGACCAGTGGTTGTACTGGACCACGATACCACGGTATGAGGGGTCATAAAAGATGTCAAGTCCTCCCTGATCAGTTCGACAGCTCTGGAAAGGGTTTGAACAGGCGATTCGCGGCTTCCCGGATTGAGATCGGATCCTTTTACCGACATATATATTTTAACGGAAGGAGTATTGCTCCCCTCCACGGCGAATGGGGTCCACAACAGAAGCAGCCACGGGAGAACCAGGGCAAAAATCAGGCTCTTTGCCGGAATTAAACTATCCATCTCCACAATCCATGCTTTTCAGGGTGTACTAATCCGGTCTCTTCCTTTTGGGAGAGAAGAGTAGCCCGGGGACCTCCCCCACTCCACCCTCACCGAAGGTGACAGGCATAAAAGTAAACATCCATTTCCAATGGCGGGCAGTTTGCGGGATTTTCAGAAGAATTTCGTTCCACCCTCTGTGGAGGTCGACTTTAGAGGGTTCCCTGAAATAGTAGTTTTCATCGGCAAAGGGAATTTCTTCGCTCTGTGCAGGAAAGCCCGGCTTTTGCCATTGCGGGGGAGCGATGGGGGAACCGTTGACCCACACCCGGGGATGGGTGGTATGCCATTCACCCAGCGGGGGAAAGGGGCCTCCCCTTCGTCCCGCCGAGCGGGACCAATCGTGAAAGCCAATCCAGGAGTCCACAACCTGATTCACAGGCGACCAGACATAGGTCAGCGCATACACGGTGCCCTGCTTTTCTTCAAACCAGGAAGGATACCCGAAAAAATGACGGATATGGAGCGTTCCTCCCCAATAGGGTCCGCTCCAGAAATATTCCCGGCCATCGACCTGGTAACTCTCTTTGATCGTATCTTCCACAGCAAACCTCCGGTCTACATCCCCCTGATGGTCAAATGGGCCTATCACCTTCCAGGCCAATCCGGTCTGCTGCACATAGGGGAAAGGTTTTCCCCGGAAATAAAGATCCCGGTGGCGAATCAACCTTGCTTCAAACTCCCTGAATTTTTCAAAATAGCCATTTTCCGCGGAGTCGCCACGAAGTGGCAGCCGGGCCAAAAATTTCTCCCCGTAATTGTTGGGGTCACCTGTCCAAGAGGTTTCGCTGTAAGTGACAATGCCCGGGTAAACGGGATTATGAAGGAGGATATCGCGTTCCTGGGTGACCAGGTTGTCGTTCCAGCAGCAGAGGATTCCACCGAGGCGGAGGCTGTCGCCCTGCCGGGCGCCGCAGATCCGGTCGAAGTAGAGTTGGTATATGCCAGCCAGGGGGTCAAGGTGATTGAGATAATTGAGCCTCGAATCAAGGTAGCGATGCCCGGGCTTGGGATTGCCGTTGGAGGACCAGAGCTGGGTGATGGAAAGCGAGTCGTTTTCGATGGTTTGCCCGGGGCGCCAGACGATCACCTCACGGCCCTGCTCCCTGACCAGGTCCACCAAGTGGGACAACATGCCGGGCGCCGGCTTTTCATGATCGTGCCGCACCTCATCGGTGCCCAGGTGGATATAAGGCATTTCCTCAGCCGTTGCCATCCCGCACAATTCCAGAACCAGGTCCGACAAAATGGTTTTGACCCGCGGATCGTGCATGGTTCCCAATCCCATGGCTTTCCGGAAAGCCGCACAATGGCCCGGAACATCCAGCTCCGGAATCAGGGTGATGTGCCTTTCCCGGCAATAAGCCACCAGCTCCCGGAATTCCTCACGGGTGTAATATTTACCGGGCCACCGGCTCATGGAGGTGGAGTCCTTCAATTGAGGATATAAGCTGCTTTCGAGCCGCCACCCCGGATTATCGGTAAGGTGTAAATGAAACGCATTGAATTTATAGGCTGCAAGGACGTCGATCTGTTCCTTCAGCAAGGGCAGTGACATGTAGTTGCGCCCCACATCCTGCATGAAACCCCGCAGGGCAAAAGCAGGCCAATCGGTTATGGCGCATCCGGCGATGATTTTCCTCTCCCCGCGAACAAGGGTCAGTTGGTGGAGGGTTTGTTCCCCGCGAAAAAGACCCGCAGGAGTCATAGCTTCCAGAACAACCGAATCACGGTCTACCCGGAGGGAGTAAGCCTCCGTAGCATTCCATTCCACACCCGGAATTTCCGTGACCAGCCGCCGCGCAATCCGCGACTCGTTCCCCTCCAAACGGAAATCGTCACCCGTCCAGGACACCGACTGCGGCATGGGAATCAACGCCGGAACTTCCATCTTCTCACTCCGGCACCCATTGAAAATGAGCAAACTAACCATGGCCGCTCCGGCCAATATGGTTGAAATGAATTTTAGCCTACCGTTTCTCATACAGATTGGTATTTCCCATAAAGATAATGATCTGGATAAAAATTTCAAACTTCATGTTCCGCTCAAAGCGCAATCACTTCAATTTGAGTATCCTCTATCCATCATTTGATACTGTATGAGATACGATAATTCCACTACAACCTCCGCCTGAATAAGCACATTTGCTTCTATTTATTCGGGAATTCCCCTTTGAGGCTCTATGAAGAGTTTCTTTACCATCGATTCTATTTCTTTGTTCTAAGCTTTAAAATCTTATTTATCTGAGAACCCAGGTTTTTTGCCCAGTAATAGTATCCCAAATCTGAAGGATGTACTCCATCGGCAGAGATATCTTCACTCAGGTTTCTGGGAAGGGGATTTTCAATGAAGAACACATTTTTGTATTTTTTCATTGCTCCCGGCATAAGCTCACTGGCAACCCTCCGTTTTTTATCTTCCCGATCTCTGATTTTTTCATTAAAATTGGAATTTCCACGGTGTATTGTCTGAACAAAAATCAGCGGAATCTTTGTATGCGTCTTAGTGACAATATCCAAAAAGAGAGGCAGCCGTTCCCTGATTATCGTTTCGTCGGGATTGGAGAAAGCATCAAAAACTATTGCATCTGCATCAACGGCTGCTATCATTTCAGCAAAATAGGTCTGCAATTTTGAATTACCCGAGAAACCCAGGTTGCATACCTGAACGTTCAGGTTCCTTTCAATCTGCATCGGATAGCTCATTCCGGGGCGGCTTGCAGATACTCCCTGCGTAAAGCTCGAGCCGAAAAAGACCACCTTTTTCCGGAAAGGATCAGGAATAGGCGCTATAGAAGCATCTTTATGAACGCCTACCTTCAGCTCATCAAGCTCACTATAAATTGGCAGATATAAAAGACACTCCTTCAGCGTTGTATCCATATCCGATATGATAGTAACACGGGAGTTCCTGACAGCCGGGGTTGCTGAACCAGCATATACCCATTGGTTTTTTCTTTTAATATACAGGTCAAACCCAGCCGTGGAAATTCCTGTCATATTATCTTTTTTATGCTCCCATTTATAAACCGGAAGCAGGTCGATAAAAGTTGAATTGGTACTAAAGGCCAGCGCCAAGCCTGCAGAACACCTGGCCTGCTGATTTTCGGATGCGGTCATTCCTTTGAAATAAGTTGTGTCAACCCTGTGATAGGGATTGGTCGTGGGAAATGCCTTTCCGATCATTGTCAATTCAAATGCATCCATGAATTTTATGGTTGAATTAACCTGCCCCAATAGATGGCCGATATTGAGAACACTCAATAATAAAAAAATAATCTTTTTAATCGTAAACGTTTTTATTATTTAATTAAATTATTTCCTCATACTTTA
>CAZLDP010000062.1:0-9975 GCA_964558145.1 uncultured Prolixibacteraceae bacterium
TACATCCATGCTGACATTGGGTACAACGGCCGTATGATACAAGGCCGTATAAAATGAAATCCGCTGACCGTTGTTACACGGATTGACTTCCATCTTATGAAGATAGCTGTTCCAGCATTTTGAAGCGTTCTCCCTTATCTTCTCAAAATTCCATCCGGGGATCTCCTTCTCCATATTCTTTCTCGCGCCTTCAACACTCACAGTCGACAAGGCAACTTTAACCTTAACCTGCTCATTTTCGGAGGTCTTGAATTGAAGGACAAACTTCGTATTCTTCCCATTGATCTCTGTTTTATCCGAAATAATACCATCGGCAAAAGAAGCAACCTGTTCCACTGGTTTTGATAACCGGGCATAGAAATAGAAGGTATGATCCCCGATAAAACCCGTTGAACGCCGTTTCCCGGCCATTGTGGTGTCGTTTATCATCCTGATATCTGACTCAACGGTTCGATCGCCTATTCCATGTTCCATATCAACGACAATTCCCGAATGGTCTGACGCGGGAAAGGTGAACCGGTGAAATCCTGTTCTTTCTGCAGCCGTTAATTCTACCTGAATGGAATAATCATCCAGAAAAACTTTGTAAAAACCAGGATGGGCCTCTTCGTTTTGATGAGAAAAGCGGGAGCGGTACCCGGTCGAAGTATTTTCAGGAGTTCCGGCATTAAAGCTGATTTTACCGGTAAAAGGCATAAGCATGATATCGCCCATATCGGGGCAGCCTGTACCACTCAGATGCGTATGTGAAAATCCGATGATGGATGAATCACCCGCAAAATAGCCGGAACAGTGTTCCCAGGTATCGGTTCCCGTATCGGGACCAACCTGTATCATCCCAAACGGCAATTGGGCAGCAGGGTGCGTATGCCCGACATACGCAGTACCAATAAATGGATCAACAAATTGGGTGAGGTCTGTTTTTTCATGGATTTCCTTTTGTGTACAGGAAAAAAACACCAGGATCAGGACCAGACTTTGCGCAGATAATTTCATATTGTTCCGGATCATAAACATAAAAACTCTTTGACCTAATCAGCACGCTTTTGATTTCCCATATAGAATACAAGAGTTCCCCCATTCATGACTTCACTATGAGAGATTGATTTTTTAGAATAGGGTTTCCCGTTCAGTTCGACAGATTGCACATAGATATTTTCATCTGAGAAGTTCTTAGCTTCCACTGTAAATACCTTCCCGTTGCCCAGGTTTACAGTAGCCTTTGGAAGTTGCGGCGCTCCCAAAATATATTCACCTCCGCAGGGATTCACCGGGTAAAAACCGAGATTGCTGAAAATATACCAGGCCGACATTTGGCCACAATCGTCGTTGCCGCACAGACCATCAATTTTGTTGACGTATTTTGTTTTTACAATCTGATGCACCAGTTCCTGGGTGCGCCATGGTTTTCCGGCCAACGCGAATAAATAAGCCACATGATGACTGGGTTCGTTCCCATGAGCATACTGACCGATTAAACCGGTTACATCCAGGACGAATCCAGTACCGTCTCTTGATTCTGCCAGGGTGAAAAGCGAATCTAATTTGGTTGTAAAATATTCTTTCCCTCCCATCAAATCAATTAAGCCCTCCACATCGTGTTGCACATGCCAGGTATATTGCCAGGCATTTCCCTCGGTGTAATCGCCTCCCGAAGTGCCGGCATGAGACAAGGCAAAACGGTTAAACGGAGTTCGCCAATTCCCGTTTGAATCTTTCGCTCTCATTAGCCTGGTCTCCGGGTCAAACAAGTTTTTCCAGTAATTCAAACGCCGGGAGAAGAATTTATAATCCTCTTCTTTTCCTAACGCTTTGGCAAACTGGGCTGCACAATAATCGTCGTAAGCCGACTCCAGGGTGCGTGAAACGGACTCTTCCGGAATAAGATCAAAAGGATAATATTCGAATTTATCGTAAATTTCCCATGAGGATTTCTGATGGTCTTTAGTCAATGACGTTTTTACAGCTTCATAAGCCCTTTCTGCATCAAATCCCTTAAATCCTTTCAGAAAAGCATCAACAATAACAGGCACGGCATGATTCCCAATCATACAAAAAGTTTCCTTGCCCCAAAGCGCCCATAGGGGAAGGAATCCCTGCTCATCGTACTGCCGCAGCATCGAATTCACGAAATCATCTACTTTTTCAGGAGTAAGAATCGTGTATAACGGATGCGCTGCGCGGTAGGTATCCCACAATGAAAAGGTAGAATAAAAAGGTTCCGTTCCGTTATCGGCAATATGGTTTGGTTGAATGAAAAGGCGGTACATCGATGTATAGAACATGTTTTTCTTATCGTCGTCGCCTTCAACTTTCACTTTCGACAACAAATCATCCCAGCTCTGTCGGGCCTTTTCAACAGTTTCTTCAAAATCCCAGCCGGATAGCTCCTTTTCCAGGTTTGCTTTTGCTCCCTCAATGCCCGTAGATGACAAAGCCACTTTTATCATGAGTTCGTCATCGGAACCCTGATCGAATTCAAGCACATAACGAGGCGCTTTTTCGTTTTCATCGCGGCTGGCAAGCATCTCGTTTTTAACAATGGGCTTATTGAATTCAATCGCATAATAATACGTGCGATTTAACCACACGGTTGTATTGCAATACCCCGTAATCATATTATCACCCTCGAAATTCACCTGTGCATCCACTACATGAGAATGCAATTGTTCCTTGCTTGAACACTGCGAACTCTGGAAATCAATAAGCATTTTTGGACGCTCACCCAAAGGATATTTATACCGGTGCAGGGCCACATGAGGCGTAGCCGTCATTTCGGCATCGATATGGGAATCGGTCAATTGAACGGAATAATAACCGGGACTGGCTTTCTCAGTTTGTTTATTGATGGCGCTTTTAAAATCGGCAGGTCTTTCTCCCGTGAATGGCAGCATCAGCAAGTCGCCCAGGTCGGGGCAACCGGTGCCGTTCAGCCGGGTTTGGGTAAATCCGTTTATGGTGGAGTCGGTTGATTGGTAGCCACTGCAATACTCCCATCCGCCATTTCCGGTCTCAGCTCCAACCTGAATCAGCCCAAACGGGACACAAGCCCCGGGAAAACAATGCCCATATTCGGCTGCCCCTATGAAAGGATTTACATACTTCGTGAAATCTTCCTTTGGGGGATTTTTACAGGCAGAAATCAAAAAAGCGATGCTGACGACAAGACTTATAAAATTTTTCATCGATATAATTTTTAAAACGGGGTTTATGTAATTTTCTTATGAACTTGGTCTTTTCAATCTATCTCCCAACGTGTGGAATAGCCATTTCTTAATCAGTTGTTTTTGGTTCTATTCTGTGGGGAACAAATATACTGCGATATATTTCTTTCTTATCCGATAATTCGTTCTTAACAACCTGGAGTTCTTTACCGTCAGGAGAAATTATCATGATCACTTTCCTGTTTCCTTTAAAGCGGCACACAATTTCATCCTCTTTGCCGAGAAACGGTTCAATCGCCTTTTTCAGCTTTTCGCCTGCCATATCATCGGTCACTATCCACTTCCCTTTCCCGTATCTGAATTCTTTGATCCCTCCTTTAAATTGCCGTGCAAATTTCCCGGGTGCAAAATTCGGCGATGTCACTACAACCAAACCATCCTTTTTTACAAGTTGGCACACATCGTCCATGGTGTGTTTGCTGATAAACAGCCTCGCATGCGTGACTCAACTCTTTAGCCCTTGATGAAATAGTTTCGTAACAAAAGGGAGAATCGCCATTCAGAAAACGCATGGTATATTCATATCCCAATGCCAGCCGGTTGTTTCCGGAAGAGAACAAATCCACGCCCTGGCTTTGGGCAATTCTTGCTGCTCCGGCAAATTCGCCAAGCCCTAATTGCACATGCCCCTGGTCCCGGGTTGATTCCTGGCATTGGCCATTCGGGTAAGTATATTTGAAAATATTCCCGTTGGCATGGCCGTGTAAATAATGATCCACTGCATGATCAAACATTGGCCGGTTGTCGGCAAAAACGGCAATCGCCATAACAGACTGAATTATTGCCCCATCCCAGTTCCCATTTGCCTCAGGATAATAATACCGGATGCATGGATAAAGAGATTCCAAAAGCATTCGTTTAAACGATTCGATGCTTCGCTGATCCCATCCGGAATCGGTGTGCCGCAATATTTCTGCAGCATTGTAAAACTGATGACCAGTCAACCTTACCAACAATTTGGCATCGTTATAGTCGAAATCCCAGACATTGGGCGACCATGCATGGAGGATTTCTATCGCGCGGGCGGCATCCTTCCAGGGTTGCTCCCCGGCCAGTATCTTCTGTTTTATAAACTCCAAATCTGCCTTTGTCTGGTAAAGCCCCGGATGCACAAAACTCTTTTTTGCCGCTTGAGGCGCTAACGGGAAAAAGAGGGATATAGTTGTTAATAATACGAAAAACGTAACCCATGATAAATTCCGTCTCATTCAGGTATCCTCCTTGTTCAGTTTTGTTTCATGGTTAATGGTTCATTATCTGAATTTCTCTTCCATTCAGGTGTTTGATGCGCAATATACCCCCATCTTTCAACTTTCCCCATACCCAACCTTCACCTGAAGATAAATCATCAACTCGCTTCAGTATTTTTCCATCCACCGTAATTTGTTTGGGGAGGCCTGTTAACCGTAATACTTCTGTGGAAGCAGGCAGATAAGTGCGGTAAGCAATCTCCTTTTCATTGTAACTGATTTCCTGGACGATGCTGGTGGAGCCCAACAGATGATCTTCACCTGCGGGTGCCCATTCCGGAACGGCTGCCAGTCCATCCATAAAATGTTTGATGTAGTCGCCGTACCCGTCTGAAAACCATGCACGCATCCAATCCGGTCCCACCGACACAAATCCCGCCTTGCTGGTGCAGTAAGTTGCCCAGTTAAAATTCTCGAAGGCTTCGGTTTTGTACCATTCCGAATTTCCAAGGGCATACCACATGGCACAAACCGAAGCGTACCGGGATGTATGCCCGCCCATCGGTGTCATACAAAACAACTGTTCACATTGGGCGTTATATCCCAGCGCATTTTGGGTTCCGAAGAGAGCGTTGCACCAATGAATTAATGCAGGTACATTTTGTTCATAAAAAGGATCGTATTCCGGATGTTGTATAAGATAACGGGCCACTTCCAAAGGGGTCACCTGCACCCTGTTCTTGTTCTCGTGGTCGTATTGCACATCTTCAAAGTAGCCTTTCCACACAAATGTTTTCATCGGACCCTCCCATGAAAACAGCCATTTCCAGGCCATATCCCTGGCTTTTTGATATTTCGCCATTACCTCATCGCTTAGTTTTATCCGGCTCTGGATGCGGGTTAGCTCATCAAACAATTTAACCGGAGGTAAAACATTTGAACAATATTCCTCCGATACGGCACCAGACCTTGCATGTACCCTGAAAGGCCACGGCGACTGGCTGTAATTCCCTTCCCGGACATTTGCCGCCAGGGCATCCGCACAAGCGAGCGCCGCTTTCAGATAGGCGGGCTCCTCCGTGATCTGGTAAAACTGGAGATAGGCAACACCCATCTCGCCCACATTGTCGGGTTCCAGATAATATTTGCCGTCGCCTCCTCCGTTGCCGTGGTCAGGGCATCCTGAATATTCCAGGTCACCATTCGTTGCGCTGGCATAGGGGCAATTCCCCCATTTCCAATCCGACGGTGTAGTGCCATGTTTCAGCATGTGATCAAGACACTCTCTGACAAGCTGCAGGTAAGATTCATCTCCGGAGTAAACCCGGTATTTCACAGCCAGGCTTTCGGTAAATCCGGCAAATACACAGGCAGGATTGTTCGCGGCACCTCCTCCTTGCTGATAAGTCTCTTTTCCGGTCTCCGGACCATTGATCTGACAGATCACATAATAGAGTTTTAGTCCCGTAGCAGGATCAGTGGGTAAAGTGTTCTTTAAAAACTCTGATGCCAGTTTTACAACATGGGAATAACCTGCCCCCGTCGTTTCAGGTTTGTACCACGAAAGAAGTTTACCATCGGCATTCCGGATGACTTTGTGTGTGCATATTGAATCAGATTTTGCTTTAACTTCAGCATTACTCTCCATACAACAAGCAATTAACACAGACAAACAAAAAAAGTAAATTGAAATTCTATTTCCTTTCATTTTTGGTTTTTAGATTGTAAGGGTGAATAAAACGGATATAAATCATTGATTAAATTCTATTTTGTGCAACATCAAGGTTTGATGATCACATTATCTACAAAACTGTTTTTTTGGATCATGTCGAAATTCAATGGTTTGTTGTTAAGCAAGATATCATGAAACTGCACATTGTTTATACCATGTTCTTTGTCGAATCCCTCAAGTTGCACTGTGAGCGGTGAACCAAAAGCCCGGATATTCTTAAATGATATTTCTTGAATTTGTCCGGCATCCTGGTCGCTGCTCCAAATAGTTTTCCCGATCCATAATGAGATAAACCGGATTGACTCTTCGATACGGATATTCTCGAAACTAACATTGCTAACCCGTGCAGCATCTGATTGGAAAACCCGTAAAGACCATTCGCGTCCCTGGTCATGAATGATGTCACAATCGGTAAATAACACATCGGAAACATCACTGGTAATTTCTGCTCCGATACTTAATGCGTGAGCAACCTGGTTCCACAACACGCACCCTTTTGCAACAATATGTTTTGCCTCTTTTTTCCCACTTTTCACCGTCTTAATGACGATCAGGTCATCCAACGTGCGGATGAAACACCCTTCAACTGTTACATTTTGGCTGTTGCATATATCAATGCCGTCGGAATTTGCACGATAACCGATTAATTTCACGTTGCTGACCGTTACTCCGTCTGATTCATGAACTGGAATGGTCCAACTGGGTGAATCGCGCAGGATAATCCCTTCAATCCGGATATTTGACCCATTAACAGAGATCATGCTTCGTGAATGAGTTGTACATCCGCTGGCATCCAGAATTCCTCTGCCGCAAACCTTAATGTTTCTCCCCCTTAATTCAATTGTTGGTGAAGAGTAGTTGCGCAATCCGGTGGAACTACTGACGCTGTATTTCTCATCGGGCCCAATTACCGCACGAACAATAGCTCCTCCTGCAATATAAACGGTTTTATTGTCCCCAACGACCAGATGAGTGATCTCATGGATTCCCGGATCAAAATAGATGACATCCGGATCAGTTTTTGCGGGAATATCTTTCTCCGGAGGATTGATAAAAAGGTGCAAAGACCTGATCCATTCGCCATTGATTTCTACAGTCAGGTTCTTCGGCGAATCTACCGTAAACGTGATGGAGTTTCCGTGAATGGCTGGTTTTATACCGGCAGAAGTGGGTAATATTTTAGCTTTATTTATCGGCGATGATATACTTACTGTTACAGTAACAGCGCCTTGCATATCAAAATAAGCAAAGGCACCCGTATCATAGTAATCGGCAGAATTTCTTTTGTCGTCCATTGCTTTCCATCGTTTTTCACGATCTGCCGGTGCGACTTTAGCTTCATAAACTGGAACGTTCCGGTTGCCAATCCGAACCTGGTATTCATGGCTAAGTGGCTCTCCCTGCGGCGACGGATATATCGTTGCTTGCCCCGGTTGTGCTTTCAAATTGGTTTGAACTCCCCATAAGACCAAAATGAAAAAGAAACAGATTGAACTCTTTTGTTTTTTCATAATGTCCCAATAAGCATGTTGTACATCTATTTCGTAATAAAATATAACCAGGCATTATTTCCCAAAGCCCTCCGAAACAAAAGGCAATGCCATCCATAATGCCGATTGCCAATATTCCCAGGTATGATTCCCATCGCGTACCCGCAACTGGCAGGGGACTTTTGCCTGTTGCATTTCCCTGTAAAAACGGTAGTTGCCATCCAATAAAAAATCGTCGTCGCCACAATCGATAAACCAACGGACTCTCCGTAATTTCTCCAGTGTTGCCTCGTCGGAATGGGCAACAAGCGCAACACAATCGTTCGATAACACCGATTTTCCAAATTCCGCCATTTCCGGCTTCATAACCTGAGCCCGCTCTTGTTTGGGTAAAGTCATTAAGGCGCTCATGGCATAAACCGATGAAAACATCTCAGGATGTTTCAGCGCATAAGCAGTAGCCCCGCCACCGCCCATCGATAACCCGGCAATGGCACGATGGGATTTGTCGGCTATGATCCGGTAGCTTTTTTCGATAAAAGGAATAAACTCCTTAAAGAAGAAGGTTTCATAAGGCCATCCCTCCACATCGAAATACCCGTCTTTCCATGTGCTTGCATCGGGCATAACAACGATCATTTCACATGCGTCACCGGCATCTGTAACCCGGTTGGCGATATCCTGCAACCGGCCTGCCTTGATCCAATTGTTGTGGTTGCCATTTAACCCATGCAAAAGATACAATACCGGATACTTTTTTTCAGAGTGAGCAAAATATCCTTTCGGAAGGTACACCGAATACTTCCGGTTGACGTTCAACAGTTCGCTCTTTATACTGTCAACCCTGACTTGTGACAATTCCCTTGCAGGTTGACTGAATATTGCAGCAGGTATAAGTATCAAGCACAGAATTACATAAAATCTAAAATTGTCCATCTTTATTAATTGATTGAGTCCTTTGTTTACAGGTGATAAAATCTGCACCGGCGGAATATCTATCAATATTATTGCATCCGGTTTTCTGCCTTGTGGGTCATCTCGAATTCAAGCAAACCTCCATTTTTAACATCCTCGTATTGAATGGTGTTTGAATGAATGGTTTTCCCATTCAACCGCACCTCCTTGACATATTGATTCTCTTTGGAGAGGTTGAGTGCCCTGGTTTCAAATGTTTTTCCCGAGGGTAATTGTAAGGAAATCCGGTTTGCCTGGGGCGCTCCGAGCACATATTCCCCGGAAACGGGATCTACCGGATAAAAGCCCATGGCTGAAAACAGATACCAGGCCGACATTTGCCCGCAATCGTCGTTTCCACACAAACCATCCCTTGCCGGTAAATAATAGTTGTCGAATATCTGACGGACGATTTCGGCTGTTTTATCGGGCCGGTTTGCCATCGAATAAAGATAGGCAATGTGGTGGCTGGGTTCATTACCCTGGGCATACAATCCGATCAGCCCCGTTACATCAGGAACCTGAATGTTGCCGGGAAGTTCTTTGGGATTAATAAAAAACAGGGAATCCAGTTTTTCCACAAACGTTTTTGGGGAACCGAAGAGGGAAATGAGTCCGGGTACGTCATGCTGAATATGCCAGGTCCATTGCCAGGCATTGCCTTCGGTATAATCTCCTCCCTGCGATTCGCTGGTCAAGGCAAAAGAGTGGAAAGGGGTACGCCATTCCCCTTTCGAATCGCGGCCCCGCACCAGCATAATCTGAGGATCGAACAAATTCTTGTAGAATCCGGCACGGTTCATGAAAAATTCATAATCCTCCTCTTTTCCCAATGCTTTGGCCATCTTCGCCACACAGTAATCGTCATAGCCCGATTCCAGGGTACGCGACACGGATTCGGAAGCGCTCAGATCAAACGGGAAATAACCGTACCGGTCGTAATTTGACCAATCTGCCTTTGTGTGCTCCCAGGTCTGGGCGTGTTTGATGGCTTCATAGGCAAAACCTGGGTCAAAAGAGGTATCGCCTTTCAGAAAAGCATCCACAATCACGGGGATGGCATGATTGCCAATCATACACCAGGTTTCATTCAAACCATATTCGTTGGTAGGCAAAAGGCCTGTTTGCCGGTGGCGCTCCAGCATCGATTTCACGAACTGGCTGTTTTCTCCGGGAATAAGCAGGTTCAAATAGGGGTGGAGCGCCCGGTAAGTATCCCACAGGGAAAAATTGGTGAAAAGATTACCTTGGTTACTCTGGTGGATTTGCCTGTCCCAGCCGAAATATTTCCCGTCCACATCCGTTATCAGGTTCGGCATTAAAAGCGCATGATAAAGCGCGGTATAGAACGAGATTTTCTGACCGGAGTTCACCGGATCTATATC
>CAZLDP010000063.1:0-9906 GCA_964558145.1 uncultured Prolixibacteraceae bacterium
AGATTCCGGCAAATTCCGGGAATCTCCGCTTCCCGGTTGTTTTCTACTATCAGAAGGAAAAAACGGAGGGAGAACTCATCCACGTGGGGTTGGAGAATCTCACGGAGAATCTGCTTTTTCTGCGATGTTTTGATGACAGGTTGCTGCAAAAGCTGCATAAAATCAACCGATTCACGGCAAAGATCATAAACCAGGCAGGTATCCCGGTATACGGCTTCGATCCGGCCATTCTCAGCGGCCAGTTCGTACATCGCCTTGGCGTACCTCACGTTGATTTTGCAGTGGTTCATGGCTCAGTTCAGTTTGAACTCCTCCAGTTGGGCCTGGATAATTTTTTCCTGGCGAGGGGTACTTTCCAGCTTCTCCTTCAGAATAGTCTCCGCAATACGTACCGAAAACTCAGCTACCTGTAACTTTAAATCGTTCAGCGCCAGATTCTTTTCGTTCTCAATCTGTTCGCGTACCTGTGCCAGAAGTTTTTCACCTTCACGGCTTGCCTTCTCCTTAGCTTCGGCAATAATCCGGTCTTTGATTTCCCTGGCATCTTTCAGGATCTGCTCTCTGTCTCTTAATGCTTCGGCCCTGATCGATTCCTGCTCGTTTTTCAGGTTATCGAGCTGTTTTCTGGCCATTTCGGCCGATTGCAACGCGTCCCGGATGGAATCTTCCCGTTCCTTGAGTACATTCAGAATAGGCTTCCAGGCAAATTTACCCAGGACGACTACCACAATTCCGAAAATAAGGATCATCCAGAAAATGGTTCCTGCATTTGGTGATACTAAACCCATATCGTTTGATTAAATAGCAGATTATCAATAAAAAAATCCGGATTTCCTGTGAATCAGGACCAGGGAGCAAACGGATCAGCCCAGGAAGATGACTAGGATACAGGCGATCACCGAGAAGAAGGCTACCCCTTCAATCAAGGCGGCAGCGATAATCATGGTCGACCGGATATCCCCGCTTGATTCAGGCTGCCGTGCAATGGCTTCCATCGCGCTTTGGCCGATCCGGCCAATGCCAATTGCGGCTCCGAGGGTGACCAAACCGGCTCCGATTGCCGCCCCGAAAGATCCCAGGGCAAGGTCAGCTAACAAGAAAAATAAAAAGTTCATAATGGATTAATTTATGTTATAACTGTTTAATGATGTTCTGCGGTTGCCATCCCAAAGTAGAGCGCTGATAACAGGGTGAATACATAGGCCTGAATAAAGGAAACCAGCACGTCGAGCAAAAGGATGAAAACTGAAAAGAGAATGGAAACCGGGCTGATCAGGAAACCTCCGACAGCTCCGAAAAGATGGCCAAAAATAAAGATCAGGCTCACAAAAACCATCACGATGAGGTGTCCGGCCAACATGTTGGCGAATAACCGGACCATCAGAACGAAGGGTTTGGTGAACATGCTGAAAAATTCAACAAAAGGCATTAGAGGAACAGGATATTTCATCCACCAGGGCACATCGGGGTTGAAAATCTCTTTCCAATAGTGTTTATTTCCGCTGAAAGTGGTGATGAAGAAGGTAACGAGTGCCAGAACAAGTGTTACCGATATGTTACCCGTCATGTTGGCTCCGAAAGGAAACAGGGGGATCAATCCGATCAGGTTGAAAGCGAGAATAAAGAAAAAGAGGGTCAGCAGCAGAGGAAGGAAGCGCTCATGTTTTTCCTTTCCAATGGCTGGAATGGCAATGTCGTCGCGGACGAAGAGTACCACTGGTTCCACCAGGTTGTGAAGGCCCGTAGGGGCATTTCCCCTGTTGGAGACTGCCTTACGGGCCACGAAGATCAGGAAGATAGCAAGGAAAAAGGTGGAAAACAGCGCTCCTGCCACGGTT
This sequence comes from uncultured Prolixibacteraceae bacterium, assembly GCA_964558145.1. GTDB lineage: Bacteria > Bacteroidota > Bacteroidia > Bacteroidales > Prolixibacteraceae > UBA1413. The sequence continues at coordinate 1,839 of CAZLDP010000063.1, forward strand.
TTGGTGATGGAGAAGTCATAAGGTCTTCCGGTAATCTCTCCATTGGGGCCGACCTCCACGATTTTCCCCTCCAAATTTCCCTCCCCGGCGATGGCAAATCCCTGATATACTGCATGGCCATGTTGAAAACGGGATGAAAGGAAAGCATGAAAACCGCTTCGGGGGCTGTACAACAGAATGGGTAGGGGGATAGAAATATGAGTTTTTTCCAAGGTGGCGATATGCCATTCATGGGAATCCGACACATGGTCAACCACATATTTGCCGGCATCAAACAAGCCTGCAGCACTTCCTGTGGTATCGGATTCACTGCCCGCACCGGCGCAGGATAACAGTCCGAAGATGACCAGAAGCAGAAATATAACAGCGTATGACGACTTGCTCATGGCAGGAACAGTAAAGAGAGCTTACTGTGACAACAAATGTAATTATTTTTGACGAAGGAGATACAACGGGGGAAATATTGTTGTCGTGGAGGGGTTCCTGTTAACTTTCAGGTTTTTTTTTCTGAAGTATCCGGGTGATTTCCGTAATCTCGAGGATCGTGTAGAGCAGATAGAACACAACCAGGGTAATTACGAAAGTCAGTCTGTTTTTGGGGAAAACCAGCAAACCTGCCACCGCCAGGCTTCCGAAAACCAGCAGGCGAAGCAAGGTAATTGCCATGGTCGTCCTTATAAAATGGCCCGTCCCTTTACCTGAACTTTTAACCAGCCAGGTAAACGTGATCCAGGTGAAGAACACTACAAACAATAACAGGAAGGGAATAGCGGGTTGATAGTATCCGGGAAGAAAAAAAACAAAAAAAGCACCTCCGGCCAAAACAATGACCAGCGTAGTGAAAAGAAGACGGCGCAAGAAGGAACGGTAAACGGGGCTCATTGAGCTTTAGCGGATTCTTTGCTGGTGATTTCAGCAGAGGGCCCCATCTGGCAGGTTCCCGTAAACAGGGAACCAGGTTCCACAGCAAGCTTGGAAGCCACAATATCTCCGTTCACAATAGCGGATGATTTTAGGGTTAAGAGCTCTGCAGCCGATATTTTCCCCTTAAATTTTCCTGAAATTTCAATGTTTGTGCAGAGAATCTCCCCTTCGATGCTTCCCGAACTTCCGATAACCAGCCGACCTTTTGATTTGATGCTTCCTTTCAGAATACCATCAATCCTGATATCGCCGTCGGCATGAATATCGCCGTTAATTTTGGTTCCTGAACTGATCAGGTTAATATTCTGCGATGGGGTTTCGGGGTAGTTCTTCTGATTCATTTTCATAGTCTTTTTTGATTCTTTATCTGATAAATTGAATTGACCAGCTAAAGTTATAAAAAAAGAGGAAGTCACAAAAATTCAAAAAAAAAGATCAGATTTTTCTGATCTTTTGATGAGTGCTTATACAGCAATTTCTTTTTCAATTACCTGTTTCCCCCTGTAATGACCACATTCACTACAGATGGTATGCATTTTAACGGTTGCACCGCAATTTGAACAGGTTCCAAGAGTTGGCACAGCGGCTTTGTCATGCGATCTGCGTTTGTCCCTTCTGGTTTTCGAATGTTTGTGCTTTGGATGTGCCATAGCTATTTTCTGTTTTAATTACTATTCAACAAATTTTTTAATTGTTCCCATCGTCCGTCGGATTTATCTTCGTGAGGACGGGAATATTCCTCTATTTTTTTCAACATTTCAGGGTTGCAACTGCTTTTTCCTTCTTCATTGGAAGGATGCACATGTTTCAAAGGAACACTCAGAATAATATACTCATAAATGATCTGAGCCACGTTGATCTGGTAATCTTCGGGAGGAAGCCAGATCACATCGTCTTCCTCCTCCCTGTTTTCACCGAACTTGATCCAGAATTGGGCTTTATTCTGTACGGGTTGATTGTACATTTCAAGGCAACGGTCACAGGTCAGTAACACGGTTCCTTTCAGGTCAAGAATGACCGACATGAAAGAACTCCGTTTTTCAAGGGTGACACGGACATTTACATCTGCCTGGTCAACGAGCGTATTTTCAAAGTGCTCAAAGAACGAATCGGCTATGTGATAGTCAAAAACATGATTGCCTTCTTTTAATCCTTTGAAAGCAATATTATATGTTGCTAACTTAACCACCACTCCGAAAAAAAGTGTTGCAAAAGTATAAATTTTTATATTACGAAAACCATTTCGGTGAAATATTTGAACTTTATCTGGTTAGCTGCTCCTGGTGGAGAATAATCCGGAATGTGGTTCCCTTGTTGATTTCTGAATCCCGGATAAATATTTTACCCTTGTGATAATTCTCGACGATTCTTTTTGCCAGGGACAATCCCAAACCCCAGCCTCTTTTTTTAGTGGAGTAGCCCGGTTGGAAGATGGTTTTGAACTGTGATTTGTGGAGCCCTTTCCCGGTATCGCTCAGGTCAAGTATCACATTGTTTTCCCTGTTTTTAAGTGTGAGGGTAATGGTACCTTCCCCATTCATGGCATCAATGGCATTTTTACACAGGTTTTCGATCACCCACGAAAAGAGGGATTCATTAAGGGGTATTTCACGGATTATCAGGTTATCAGTTACGATTTCGTATTTGATTTTTCCTGACGACCTTCTTTTGAGATATTCCACAGTGCTCTGGATGACTCTGGTAATATCGGTCATCAGCAGTTCGGGCAGGGAGCCGATTTTAGAGAAGCGTTCGGTAATTTTTTCCAACCTTTGGATATCTTTCTCTAATTCACCGACCAGGGTCTGATCGCTGTTTTGGATTTTAAGCAGTTCGATCCAGGCCATCAGGGAGGAGATGGGAGTACCCAACTGATGGGCGGTTTCTTTTGACATTCCAACCCAAACCTGGTTTTGTTCGGCTCTTCGCGATGCGCTGAAGGCGAGATAGGCCACCCCGATAAAGAGGAAAATCACGATAAGCTGCACGACGGGGAACATCCGGAGGTTCCGGAGCAGGTAGGATTCCCGGTAAAAGAGAAATTGCTTCGAAAGATCGGAGATATATATCTCTATGGGTGGATTCTGCAATTTCATTTTCCGGAGTTCCCTGGCTAGTATTTCCTCCTTGCGCGCCTCTTTGAACTTGATATTGGCATGAATGATGATGGAGTCAGTTTCGCTGGTAACGATCAGCGGAATGGAGGTATTCTGATTGCTGATCATTTCGATCAGTGAAATGTCGAGCTCGGAAAACATATTTTCACTGGCAAGCCTTTTGGTGGCTTCCGCCCAGAGTTCCACTTTTTTCCGTTCTTCCACTGATAATTTGTCGGTCAGCCAGTTGGTGTAACTCAAGGAGACAACACCAATAATCACTGCTGTCAGGAAAAGCAGGATTTTCCAGCGTCGTTTTTTCAGGTAAATGTCCAAAGCAGTAAAGTTTCCTTGTTACAAAGCTATTGAACGGGTTATTACTTTGAAAATTATCTTCCCATCAATTTTAGTGCTGCCTGGTAAATTCCGTCGGTATCAAAGCCGCAATCCTTGTAAAGTTGTTCTTGGGAGCCTTGGTCAATGAACCTGTCGGGGACTCCTAAAAAGACCATTTCGGGAGTGTAATGATTTTCTACCATAAATTCAGCCACTGCGCTTCCGAAACCGCCTTTGACGGTGCCGTCTTCTACCGTGATAATTTTGGAGAAGGAGCGCATCACGGTATGGAGCAGATTTTCATCAAGGGGTTTCACAAAGCGCATATCATAATGAGCGGCAGAGATGTTTTCGCGTTGCAGTTTTTTAAGGGCGCGCTGGGCAAATACGCCGGGTTTTCCGATGGTCAGCAGGGCGAGGTCGGTTCCCTCCGACAGGGTACGTGCTGTTCCCGGCACGATTTTTTCAAAGGGGGTCCGCCAGTTCACATTGATGCCGCAGCCTCTGGGGTAACGGATGGAAAAGGGTCCCCCTCCTTCAAGCTGGGCGGTATACATCATATTGCGGAGTTCCGGTTCGTCCATGGGAGCCGCTACCACCATATTGGGGATGGTGCGCATGTAGGCAAGGTCAAAAACGCCCTGGTGGGTGGCCCCGTCTTCCCCGACAATACCGCCGCGGTCGATGCAGAAAACCACCTGCAGGTTCTGCAGGGCAACATCGTGGATTACCTGGTCGTAGGCCCTTTGCATGAAGGTTGAATAGATGTTGCAAAATGGGACCAGGTTCATGGCGGCTAGCCCTGCTGAGAAAGTGACGGCATGCTGCTCGGCAATACCCACATCAAAGGCACGGTCAGGCATCACTTCCATCATCAGGTTCATGGAGCATCCCGAGGGCATAGCCGGTGTGACGCCGATGATTCTCTCGTTAGCCTGCGCGAGTTCCACAAGGGTTTCCCCGAAAACATTCTGAAATTTAGGGGCTTTCTCCAGATCACATCCGCAATTGTATATTTTACCGGTATGCTTGTCAAATTTGCCGGGCGAATGATAGCGAGTCTGATTTGTTTCCGCTTCGGGAAATCCTTTTCCCTTTTTGGTGATTAGATGCAGCAACTTGGGTCCCTTGATTTCCTTCAGGTCGCTTAACACCCTTGCCAGATAAACTACATCGTGGCCATCGACCGGACCGAAATAGCGGAAGTTCAAACCTTCAAACAGATTGCTCTGGTGGAGAAGGAGAGTTTTTAATGCTCCCTCTGTTTTCTGGACCGCCCGGCGTGTCAGGGGTCCAAAACCCCGTAATTTTCCCAGACCTTCCCATACTTCATCTTTCAGCCGGTTATAGGAGTACGATTTGGAAATATTGAGCAAGTGTTGGGTGATTCCCCCGATGTTCGGATCAATGGCTATGTTGTTGTCGTTGAGGATGACCAGAATATCCGATTTCAGGAATCCCGCATTGTTCAATCCTTCAAAAGCCATCCCTCCGGTCATAGCCCCATCGCCGATAACTGCCACTACCTTTCTGTTTTCATGCCTTAGTTTGCCGGCTACTGCCATTCCCAATGCCGCAGAAATGGAGGTGGAAGAGTGACCCACTCCGAAACTGTCGTAATCGCTTTCGGCGCGTTTGGGAAAGCCGCTGATGCCGCCATACTTTCTGTTGGTATGAAACTGATCCCTCCTGCCAGTCAGTATTTTGTGACCGTAAGCCTGATGTCCCACATCCCAGATCAATTGATCATAAGGGGTGTTGTAGACGTAATGAAGGGCCACAGTAAGTTCAACGACTCCCAAACTGGCACCCAGGTGACCTGGATTGTGGCTAACCGATTCGATGATGAATTCACGCAGTTCGTTGCAAACCTGCGGAAGTTCACTCGTAGACAGCTTCCGGAGATCGTCAGGAGTAGTGATGTGCTGAAGCAGGGTATTTTTGCCCGATGTCATGGAGTTGTCCGATTAATGTTGTTCATTCCCTGAAACATATTTTTTTACGAGATTCAGCCCATTCAGGGTGAGCATAGGTTCCAGGTGTTTGATGGCCGGAATTAGGGAAGCCATTACGGTACTCAGCCCCCCCGTAGCAACCACAGTGAGTTTTTGATTCAGTTCCTCTTCCGTTCGTCTGATCATCGAATCGACCAGACCGGCATACCCCAGGACAATCCCCGACTGGATGGCATGTATGGTGTTCTGGCCAAGAACTGACGGAGGGGGTGCCAGATGTACCCGGGGCAACTGAGCCGTCTTGCCTGCCAGGGCATTCACGACCGTATTCATACCCGGAGAAATGGCCACTCCTAATATCTTTCCCTGTTTTCCAACAGTAGTGAAAGTCAGTGCAGTACCAAAGTCGATTACCATGGTGTATTCCCCAAATTTATGATATGCAGCCAACGAATTGGCAACCAGATCAGAACCAATCTGATAGGGATTCAGGATGATGAGCGGAAGTTTATCATAAACCTCGGGGCCCAGCAAGATTGGGGAAAGATCCAGAAAATGGGAGATCATATCGAGGAAGGGCTGTACCAGGGTGGGGACCACACTGCTTAACACGACAGAAGTGATCAGATCGGATGAAACCTGTCCATTGGAGATCAGCGAACGGAAGATCACCTCATATTCGTCGGCTGTCTTTTTCGTATCAGTTTGGATTCTCCAGTTCGAGATCCATTCATCTCCTGAATGAATTCCAAAGACAATATTGGTGTTGCCTATGTCAATTACTAAAAGCATTTCAAGAATTTTTTGCAAAGTTGAAAAGTAACCTTTGAATAACAAAATTTTCAGACACAAGTTTATTTAAAATCCGGCTAACCCGCATTCCCCTACCATTATTGTTCTCTTTTTAACTGATATTAAGTTGTTTATGTCAATAAAATTATTATATTTATCCTTTAATTCTTCAATTCTTTGCAATATGCAGAATTACCGCCATCCTACGATTTTTGTTGTGGAAGATAATCCGGTTTACAACGACCTGATTATGGGAGTGCTTAAAAGCAAACAGTTTAAAAACACTTTCGCTTTCAACAACACCGGAGAGTGCCTCAAAAACATGCACCTGAATCCTGATATCATCGTGCTGAATTACGCCTACACCGGTTTTACCGGGCTTGACCTGATGAAAAAGGTGCACGAAACCATGCCCAATGTTAAGTTTATTTTTCTGAGCGGTCAAAACAGCGTGGAAGTGGCAGTTAAAATCATGCGACATGGTGCCTTCGATTATATTGTTAAGAATGAGAAAGCTCCCGAAAGTCTGGTGAATACCATCCACCTGGCTATTAAGGGGGAGAAAAAACAAAACACCCAAAAAAGCCTTCGCAAAGGAGCCATTCTTTTTTTCATCCTGATTCTTATCCTTGTGATCCTGATCTTCTCTCTCTCTCTGTTTTCCGATGATTTTAAGCTTTTCTGAAGGAAATGGTTATCTTCGGGAATTGTTTTAAGAAGTTGACAAGTGGCAATATCCCGGATCTTCCGCAAGTTTAAAACCATATTTTGGGTTTCCAACCTCATTGAATTGTTCGAAAGGTGGGCATGGTATGGCTTTTATATGGCCTTTGCCCTTTACCTGGTGAATTCGTCGGATACCGGTGCGCTGGGATTATCCCAGGCCCAAAAGGGAATCATCATGGGTACAGGATCCATGCTGCTTTATCTCCTTCCTCTCTTCACTGGCGCTTTGGCTGACAAACTGGGATACCGGAAAATGCTTTACCTGGCATTTATCCTTTATTTCAGCGGATTTTTCATGATTAAAACTTCCCACTCTTTCGGAGGGGTATTTTTTGCCTTTATCTGGACCTGTGCCGGCGGGGCTTTTTTCAAGCCTATCATTTCAGCCATGATCGCACGGTCAACCGACCAGGAAACCTCCTCCATCGGGTTTGGGATTTTTTACATGGTGATCAACATCGGCGGATTTATCGGACCCTTCATCGCCGGGATCTTACTGAATAAAAGCTGGGATTATGTGTTTTATATGTCGATGGCTGCCATCGGCTTCAATTTTCTGGTGACCTTTCTCTTTTTCCGGGATCCGGTTATCCAAAACGATGGCCTGCCGGTATATAAGAGCATCCTTCAGGCTCTCCGGAATATATGGGAAACGCTCCTCAACTGGAAATATGTGCTTTTCCTGGTCATTATGGTTCTTTTCTGGACAGCCTTCAACCAATTGTATTATTCCTTTCCGGTATTTGTGGACCAATGGGTGGATACAGCCACCCTTTTCTGGGGCATCGCGTCGGTATTCCCTGCCCTTGCATCTGCCATAGGTACCCCTGTCGGGACCATCTCAGCCGTGACCCTTTTAAGCATGGATTCCTTTTTTATCATTGTTTTCCAGTTGATGGTTTCAACGTTTGTGATGAAGTACCGTCCCCTTACGGCCATGATGGGAGGCATCCTGGTGCTGGCAGGCGGACTTGCCCTTATGTTCAGCATGCAGAACGGCTGGATGATTCTTCTGGGAATTTTAATTTTCGGTCTCGGAGAAATGGCCAGCTCCCCTAAATTTACTGAATACATCGGCCGGATTGCACCTGAAGATAAAAAGGCGCTTTACATGGGAACCTCTTTTTTACCTATTGCCGCCGGCCATCAACTTGCCGGCTGGCTTTCAGGAGGGATCTTTGAACGAATCTCCGACAAATATTACCTCCTGACGAGGGAAATATCAGCCCGTGGAATTTC